>CAZJZP010000130.1:6174-7464 GCA_964550505.1 uncultured Prolixibacteraceae bacterium
TCAATGGTTTTTGCAGCTTTAGCGATAGTGGCTTCTTCTCTCTTTTTTATTAGAAACAAGGCAATTGTTCCAGCTATTGCAGCAACTATGGCTGCTTTGTGCCTACTCGTTGCCAGAATGTCGTGGATGAATCCAGAAATTACAAATCTGGTTCCTGTACTGCAATCTCCTTGGCTTACAATACACGTTGCAGTTGTTATGATTGGCTATGCACTTGCTGCAATTTCTTTTCTGATTGCTTTTATCAATATAATACTGCTGTGCTTCCTTATGGAAGAAAATAAAAAGAAGATTTTAGCCTTATTTCATGAGCTAATCTTAATTAATAAAATCATTCTTATTCCCGCACTGTATTTTATAACAGCTGGTTGTTTCCTCGGAGCAATATGGGCTAATGAAGCCTGGGGAAGATATTGGAGTTGGGATCCCAAAGAAGCCTGGACATTAATAATAATAATTGTATATGGAATTATTGCACATGCTGCACGCATCAAATTTCTACAAAAGGAATTTGTCTTTAACACAGCGGTTTTCTTTGCTTTTTCGAGCATTTTAATGACCTATTTTGGGGTAAATTACTTTTTAGGAGGCATGCATTCTTACGCAGGAGGTCAGATGCCTGCAATCCCCACAGCATTTTATTGGATAATTTCAGCAATAATTATTAGCACTTTCTTCGCTTTTTATAAATACAAGAGTTTTACAAAAAACTAGTAGAAATACTTAAGCATCCTTTTTGCCTAAAAGAAAATCCACAAGCTTCTTCACTGCTTTTCCTCTGTGGCTAATGGCATTTTTAGTTTCTGATGAAAGTTCTGCAAAGGTTTTTTCAAAACCAAGAGGAACAAAAACAGGATCATAACCAAAACCTTTATTCCCTTTCAATTCATTGATAATTTCACCTTCTGCTACTCCTTCAAAAAAATACTTTTCCCCTTTAAAAATAAGACAAATAACAGTTTTAAAGCGTGCTTTTCTATTTTTTTCCCCTTGAAGTTCGACCAAAACTTTCTGGATATTTCGCATAGAATTACAATCATCGCCGGCATATCTAGCTGAATAGACTCCTGGTTTTCCGTCAAGAGCTTCAATCTCCAAACCTGTGTCATCAGCGAAACAATCGCAATGGTATCGTTGATAAATGTAATCAGCTTTTTGTTCAGCATTTCCAGCAAGACTATCAGCTGTTTCTGGAATTTCTCCAGAAAACCCAATATCCGACAAAGAAGCAATCATAATATCACTTCCAACCTTCTCCCGCACTTCTTTAACTTTGTGCTCGTTATTACT
>CAZJZP010000131.1:0-7405 GCA_964550505.1 uncultured Prolixibacteraceae bacterium
ATACACACCCTCAACGTTGGAATGATAGCTTTTTCCCATGGCTCAAAGAAGCTTTTTTGCAAAAATTAAAGAATCCAATAAAAAAAATTATAACGAAGAAATAATATGAAAGGAAACAATACATTAAAATTTATAAAAAAATGGATTTTCCTTTCCTTTTTCATTGGAATTATGTTGTTAAGTTTAGTTCCTCTTTTAAATATTTCTAATCTATCACAAACCGAAAATTTTGGTGTTAGAACAGATTATTTAATCCACTTTGCAGTATTCTTTAGCTTGATAATTAGTTTGAAAATATGGAAAAGTGAAAGCTTTTTTTCCAAAAACAAAAGCTTTATCCCATGGTTAATCGCTTCCTACCTCTTGGCTATCGTTTCCGAAACTTGGCAAATAGTTATTCCTAATAGAACATTCAATCCCTCCGATTTGGCTAGCAATCTTATAGCCAGTCTTATAGCCTCTTCTGCCTTTTTTATCAAAAAGAAAAAATAAATCATTTTTTAGTCTTACAAAGAAAGCTATTTAACATAAAGTTTTAACTATTCGTAACTAAAATGCAACCTTTCCGTATTTAAAACATGTCTTAACAGTATAAAAATCTTGCATTATTATTATCAGTATTGTATTTTTACAAAAATAATTAAGGAAAACATGCCTCATACTTGCGAAAACATACCTTATCCTTTCTTCTTTCAAATGCATACTGCTGCACACAATATTTTTGGGATATCAAAGCTTAACACTGAGCAAGAGAACTATGTAAAGAAAATAACCAATAGCATACAATTTCCAACTACATTCTATTCGTTGATTAATCCAGATGAAATTTTTCTGCATACACTAAAAGAGGAAAAGCAAGCCAAAACATTATATATTCCTTATTTGTTCAACAAACTTTCCAATTTTAACAAGTTCACGAATATCTTAAATCAAACGCTGCAAAAAGGGGATCTGCTTGCTATCAACATTAAAAGTAGTACACAAACTAAAAGAGATTTTTACAAAAAATGCCCTCGGATTTTTGCTGGAATATCCTATTTTATTGATAGAAGTTTTCACACCATATTATATCGTTTGTTTGCCAGTAATACCAGAAAAATTCATAAAAGAGGGACTCGGTACAAATACATTTCATACGTTGAAACCCTTGGGAGATTTGCTGCATGTGGATTTGAATTGGTCAAGGAAAAAGACAACCAAGATTCTTTTTTATTTATCTTCCGAAAAGAAAAAGATATCGCACATGAAGAAAAACAATATCGATGGATTATTAAATTAAACCGAATAGGAAAAAACACTAAAGAGATTACTGTATATAAATTCAGAACGATGTTTCCTTACTCTGAATACTTGCAAGAATATATTTATAAAAAGAACAATATTGATAAAAGTGGGAAATTTAAAAATGACTTCCGAATAACGAAATTTGGAAAAATCATGAGAAGATTTTGGATTGACGAGATTCCTATGCTTTACAATATCATCAAAGGAGATATTAAACTTGTTGGAGTGCGGCCTCTCAGCAAACATTATATGAATTTATACAGTAAAGAACTGATAAAAAAACGTAGCAAAACAAAACCAGGCTTATTGCCTCCTTATTATGCAGATCTTCCTTCCAATATGGAAGAAATTCAGGCTTCAGAACTTAATTATCTTGAGGCATATTTCAAAAAACCTTTTGCAACTAATACAAAATATTTCTTCAAAATCATTTATAATATAATCTTCCGAAGAGCTAGAAGTAAATAATACTGACCTTTTCTTTTTTATAGTGAAAAAAATCATTCAAATACTCATTCTTATTATTTTATCTTGTTTTTTCAATAAAACTCAAGCCCAAGAAAACTATGTGCAGATTTCCCACGAAGAGATTTATTCTTTTTTAGATGAATTAGCTTCTGAAAAAATCATTGAATTAAACTCCTGCGTTAAACCCTATTCCCGAAAATTTATTAGTAGCAAACTTTATGAAGCGCAAGAATCAAAAGGAAAAATGACAAAAAGGATGCGGGATAAACTTGCTTTTTTTCTGTTGGATTATGGAAAAGAAAACAAGGCTTTTTTGGGAAGTGATTTTTATTTTTCTTCTTATTTTTCCTATCCTAATAAAACAGAAAATAAAAAAAAGCTAGACTTATTTCATTATAGCGATTCGCTTTTTTCTATAAGTATTAACCCAATAATCATGCTTTCCTATAAGCAGAACGAGCAAGGAGGCTTATACCAAAGAAGTAATGGAGCTGAAGCACACGCTAGCTTTGGAAAGCACTGGGGTATGTATGTTAGCCTTAGAGATAATTACTTTTCTACTAGTATCAACGAGGCTAATTACCTGATTCCCAATCAAGGAATTATTCAGAAAAAAAGTCCTGATGGCAGTAGAGAAGGAGAACAAATTCACGGAGGCATCAGTTATTCTTGGAATTGGGGTAGCATCGGAATTCTCAAAGATCATATGCAGTGGGGAGACTCTTACCACAAATCAAATATTATAAGCGACCGTGCTCCTTCTTTCGCAAGAATAGATTTAAAACTAAATCCAGTTAAATGGTTCGAATTCAATTATTTTCATGCATGGTTAGTTTCTAACGTTATTGATAGTACACGTTCTTGGCATTTTTCTAATGGTTACAGAACGGTTATGCACAATAAATATATGGCAGCTAATATGTTTAGCTTTAAGCCCTTCAAACAATTAGATATTTCAGCAGGAAACTCTGTGGTTTATAGCGATATTGGCATTCACCCTGGCTATCTTATACCTGTTATGTTTTTTAAAGCCGTTGATCACAGCATTAACGGACAATCTAATTGGACAGGTCAGAATGCACAAATGTTTTTTAATGTTTCTTCCCGACAAATAAAACATCTTCATCTCTATACTTCTCTTTTTATTGATGAAATTGCTTTAGGAAGAATGTGGGACGATAGTTTACACTCCAATTTTTTCAGTTGGAAAATTGGAGCTTATTGTTCTAATCTCATTCCTGACATTGCTTTTGGTATTGAATACACTCGAACAAACCCCATCGTTTATAAGCATTTTATCCCAACAACAAGTTTTGAATCAAATGATTACACCATTGGCCATTATTTAAAAGATAACTCCCAACAATTATATGTTCACATGCTTTATCAACCACATTTCAGGTGGAGAATAAAATCCAGCTTTGAAATATCAGAAAAAGGACCAGAATTTGAAGATATTCGAACAAATAATAGCGTGTTGGGACTTCCTTTTCTAAGCGAGATTATTTGGTACTACAAAGCTATTGAGATTTCAGCTTCTTATACCATAATGCACAACTGCTATCTGTCCGCAGGCGCTCGTTATTCCATCTCTCCCGAGTCTTCACAAGAGGAATATTTCCCCGAATATTACAGTGGTAAACAATTAAATGTATTTACAGGAATACGCCTCGGTTTTTAATTCTAGTTTTTTTATTAGTTTTGCTTTTGCAATATCTTAATGAAGAATGAAAAAAAATCTTGCTTTCTTCGTCTTGTTCTTTTTTCAACTGGGTGTTTCTGCTCAGCAACTAATTCCCCTATCACATAAAATTAACCAAGAAAACAGCTTTGGTGAAAATGGGAACTTTAACACTGTGAAACCTGCTGTTATTGACTTTGAAGAAGACACTACTTCCCTATCTGAAAAATCGCTGCTTTACAGAAAAGTATTTGAAGAAAGTCTGTTTGAAATACAAGAAAAAAACAACAAGATTCGCATTGATCCTATTTTCGATCTTCGATATGGGAAAGAAGACGCTACAACCATTTTTCAAAACACTCGTGGTTATTATATTCGTGGCTATATTTCAGAAAAATTATGGTTTCAAACATCCTTTTTAGAAAACCAAGCCCGATTCCCCTCCTACCTGAGTAATTACGTTGACAGTTTTGCTGTTGTTCCTGGGATGATTCGAGCAAAAGAATTCAAAACAGACGGCTACGATTATGCCATTGCCATGGGACAAATCTCATTCAAGCCTATTAAATACTACAATGTACAATTCGGACAAGGAAAGCATTTTATCGGTAATGGATATCGTTCGCTTTTTCTTTCCGACAATAGCGCTCCGTATCTTTTTCTTCGAAATAATTTCACATGGAAAAACTGGAAATACAGCTTTATTACATCTTCTTTGCTCAACACCAACCTCAATGGAATAATGTATGCTCCCCACGAATGGTACGAAGGCTATCAAAAGAAAACTGCTCATTTTAAATTTTTAAGCTATACCTTAAATAATAGCATCGAATTTGCTCTTTTTGAAAGCTGTATTTTTCAGATAAAAGATTCCACAGCTTTTAATATCAACACTTTAAATCCCCTTCCGATCATGCAGAGCATACAATACGGCTTGAATGATGAAAACAACACAACCTTGGGTTTACAAATAACAGCAAAAATTCCATTTCATTCTATTGTTTACGGGCAATTTCTTCTAGATGACATGGAAAAAAATCATCTTTTTGCTTCGCGTTTACGAAATAAAACCGCCTTTCAACTAGGAATAAAAACCCAACAAGAAATATCTTCGCATAGATTCTTTGGTTTACTCGAATACAATCATGCAAGACCATATACTTACGCATATTCTTCTCCAAACCAGTCTTTTACGCATTATAATCAAGCTTTGGCTCATCCGCTGGGAGCTAATTTCACGGAGTTTGTAATCATTGCTAATTATCGTTTTAAAAAAATTAGCTTGGAGTTACAGTACAATAGCATTAAGACTGGAAAAGATGAAGAAGGAATTAACTACGGACATAATCCTTTTCAATCAGATGATATGATTTATAACGGCAGTCTTGATATTAATCAACTTAGCCAAAATCAAGGAATGTTGACCGAAATAAGTCATCTGCAACTTTGCTTCAGCTATCTGATTAATCCGAAAAGCAAATTAGAAGCTTTTTGTTTACTGCATTTAAGGAATTCATCACAAGAAAATATTATAGATAAAAGCAGCTTTTTCAATATTGGAATACGAAATAATCTTTGGAATTATTATACTGATTTTTAGATGAGACAATTTACTTATAGCATATTATTTGTTCTTTTTTCTTTTTCCGCTTTCGGACAAAGTATTATGCTGCTTAATCCTACTGAAAAATATCACTATTATTCCGAGATCAACCGTCTTGACAGCAATTATTTTCCTTCTATGTATTCACTCCAAAACCGTGAGTTGATTGCTCTGGAAAAAGACAGCATTCAAGACAAAAAAAACATTCACTTTTGTACAAAACCCCTTTTTGAATTAGGAGCCGCTTACGACCTCTCCGACAAGCAATTCCATTATCGCAGTGCACTGGGTTTAAGCTCAATCATTTCATGGAATAAAATTAAAGCTGGCATTGATTACAGCTATCACCTCAGCACTTTACCCAATTTTTTGGATAGTTTTGTACAAAACAATCGGCTTATTCCTTCTCAATCTATTCCAAAAGCAATAGGAAATAAGGCTTACGCTTTTCACCAACTTCGTTTTTTTGTGCATTATCAGGCAACAGATTATTTTTCTGTGGAAAGTGGTTACGGCAAGCATTTTATTGGAGATGGTTATCGTTCTCTCTTACTTTCTGATAATGCAGCCAACTATCCCTATTTAAAATTGGAAACACAAATTTTCAAGAAGCTACGTTATACAAACCTTTACGCCAAATTATCTGACGTGACTAATCCTCTTGAAGATAGCTGGTACTCTCTGGGCAATAAATATTTTGCTTCGCATTATCTTAGCTGGAATGCAACAAAAAGATTGCGGTTTTCATTTTTCGAAACAGTAGTTTGGAACAGTCATGATTCCACAGGAGGAAGAAATTTTGAATGGTATTATTTAAACCCTGTTGTCTTCTACCGACCCGTGGAATTTGCATTAGGTTCTCCCGACAATATGCTAATGGGATTAAACTTGTCCTATCATTGTGGAAATAAATCGCTGTTTTATGCACAATATTTAATTGATGAATTTTATCTCAACGAAATCCGTGCAGATATTTCGCATCTGCTGCATCCCAATGATTCTACAATAAATCATGGCGCTTGGGTAAATAAGCAAGCCTTCCAATTAGGTTTTAAATCCTATCAGTTTTTAGGAATTGAAAACAGCTTTTTCCGCAGCGAGTTTAATCTTATACGACCTTATACATATTCGCATCGCCGAACTGAAATCAATTACACACACCACCATCAATCACTGGCTCACCCCTGGAATAGCAATATCTACGAATTTATCATGGAATTTGCGTATTACAAAGAAAGATGGTCTATAGAAAACCGCTTTATTTATGCTTTAATCGGTACTGATAAAGATAGTACAACGCATGTAGGACAAAATATTTTACTTTCTTCTTGGGAAAGTTCAATTAATAATACTGCTGCTGTAAATTATTATGGAAACACTATTGGACAAGGAAGTCAGCAATACCTTTTGTACAATAAAATTTGTTTTAATTATCTGCTTTTCCCTAAATATTCGCTAAACTTAAGTGCGGGATATATTTATAGAAAACAAAGTTCGAGAGAAAGCAGCATGAAAACCAATTATTTTTTCCTTCGCCTATCAACAGGAATTAGCGATTGGTTTTCGGACAGATAAACGCTTATTCTTATATTGTTAATATTTTAAAGCAACAAAGCTTTTGCTTTTTTTTTGCTTTATTCGGCTTTTCTATTATTTTTGTAGTTCAACTCAAAAAAGAAAATTATGAAGAAACTATTTTTAGTATTAGCTGTAATACTTATTAGCGCTTGGCAAACTCAAGCTTGTACCAACTTTTTGATTACTAAAGGAGCATCCACTGATGGTTCTTGTATGATTAGTTATGCAGCCGATTCCCATTTATTGTATGGCGAATTATATTATTGGCCTGCTGCAAAACATCCTGCAGGAAGTTTGCTTGATATTTACGAATGGGATACAGGAAAATATTTAGGAAAAATCAAACAAGTTCCAGAAACCTATAAAGTTGTTGGGAATATTAATGAACACCAGTTAGCAATAGGTGAAACAACTTATGGTGGACGAAAAGAATTGGGTTCACAAGAAGGTGCAATCATGGACTATGGAAGTTTAATTTATGTAACACTTCAACGAGCAAAAAATGCGCGTGAAGCAATCCAAGTTATGGGCGAATTAGTTGAAGAATACGGATATTATAGTTCTGGTGAGTCTTTTTCTATTGCTGATAAAGACGAAGTATGGATAATGGAATTGATTGGCAAAGGCGAAGGAGAAAAAGGTGCTGTTTGGGTTGCTCTTCGTGTTCCTGACGGCTATGTTTGTGCTCATGCAAACCAAGCTAGAATTACAACATTCCCTCTTGCTGACGGGAAAAAATCAATAAAGTTCTCCGACAAAGCTAAGATCCACAATGCTGAAGTGGAATGCAT
>CAZJZP010000132.1:0-7261 GCA_964550505.1 uncultured Prolixibacteraceae bacterium
CAATGACAGCCACCAACGATGGTTTTGAAATTGCAGAAGTGGATTTAAGTATTCGAGGGCCAGGAGATTTACAAGGAACACAACAAAGTGGAATACTGGAGCTAAAGATTGCTAATATTTTGGAAGATGAAAAGATGCTGAAAGCTGCCAGAAAAACAGCTTTTGACATAGTTGAAAAGGATGCCCTTCTAGAAACAGCTTCTAATCGTAGAATAAAAAACAAATTACAAGACTTAAAGAAAGACAGTTTTAATTGGAGTTTGATAAGTTGATAAAAAGCATTTAAAGATTTATTTTACCTTTGCAAAAAAATAAATAAGATGAAATTATCATATAAGTGGATATTAAAATATGCTGAACTGGATTACAGTCCGAAAGAAATGGAAAAAAAACTCACCGATTGTGGATTGGAAGTGGAGGCATTCGAGCAGTATCAATCTGTTAGAGGAGGATTGGAAGGCATCGTTATCGGAAAAGTGTTATCAAAAGAAAAACATCCAAATGCGGATAAATTAAGTTTAACAAAGGTAGATATTGGCAGAGGAGAAGCCTTGAGCATCGTTTGTGGAGCACCGAATGTTGAAGCTGGTCAAACAGTTGTTGTGGCTCCTGTAGGATCTGTTTTATATCCTGCTAATAATGAAGCCTTTCCTATTAAGAAAACCAAAATTCGCGGTGAAGTTTCAGAAGGAATGATATGCGCTGAAGATGAATTAGGCATTGGAACTTCCCATGATGGAATAATGGTTTTGGACGCTGCTATTCCTGTTGGCACAAAAGCAGCTGATTATTTCAAGATAGAAAATGATTATGTTTTTGAAATTGGCTTAACTCCAAATCGTTCTGACGCTACATCTCATATTGGTGCAGCCAGAGACCTTGTCGCAGTATGTAATGCAGAGAGAAATGAAATCTCTTGCTCACTTCAACTTCCTGATGTATCAACAATTGAAATTCCAGAGAATTTACAAAAATGTGATATTCAAGTGAAAGATTTTGATGCTTGTCCTCGATATTCAGGAATGCTTATCGAAAACATTAATAATGCCAGTGAAACTCCAGCTTATATTAAACATAAATTGGAAGCAGTGGGCTTACGTTCAATTAATCCTATTGTTGACATTACTAATTTTGTGATGTTGGAAACAGGGCAGGCTTTACATGCATTCGACCTTGAAAAACTAAAAGGCAACAAAATAATTGTTCAAAAATTACCACAGCCAACTAAATTTAAAACACTAGATGAGATTGAAAGAGAAATTACCCCAAATGATTTGATGATTTGTAACCAAGAGGAACCAATGTGTATTGCAGGTGTCTTTGGTGGAGCCAATTCTGGCGTTACAAGCAATACAAAATCCATCTTTTTGGAAAGTGCATATTTTGAAGCAGCAGGAATTAGGAAAACATCAAAACACCATGGTCTGAAAACCGATGCTTCCTTTCGTTATGAAAGAGGAGCCGACCCCAATATTACCATTTTTGCCTTAAAAAGAGCTTTGCAATTACTACAAGATTGCTGTGGAGCAAAAGCTGCTTCTCAAATAACAGATGTCTTTGAGCAAGAATTTCCGAAAAAAAGAATAGAACTCTATTATAGCTATTTAGACGCCTTGATTGGAAAAAAAATTGAGCGTAAGCTGATAAAAATTATCCTTCAATCATTGGAAATTGAAATTTTGGAGGAAAGCAACGACGCATTAACGGTTGAAGTTCCTACCAATAAAGTTGATGTTACTCGACCCTGCGATTTAGTGGAAGAAATTTTACGTATTTATGGCTATAACAATGTTGAAGTTTCTGATAAAATAGCATCATCTTTATCCTTTTCAGATAAAAAAGATAGTCAACGAATAAGAAAGCTCGTAGCTGATTTAATTAGCTATAACGGCTATTTTGAAATTATGAATAATTCGTTGACAAAGAAAACCTATGCTGAAAAATACGACTTCGATCCGAAAAAAAGCGTGGAAATAATTAATCCTTTAAGTAATGAATTAAATACATTAAGAAGAAGTTTGGTTTTTGGAGCATTGGAAAGTATAGCCCATAATATTAATAGGCAAAATCTTCAACTTTCTTTTTATGAGTTTGGTAAGGTGTATCTTTTAAATTCAAAAGATAAAAATGCAAATGTTACAGAACGTTTTTCAGAAGAAGAGCATTTGCTTTTATGCAAAACGGGGAGGAAAGAAGAAGAGCGTTGGAATACAGAAAACCAACAAAGCGATTTTTATGATATCAAAGAGATTACGCATAAAGTCTTCAAACGTTTGGGAATCCTTGATAAAATAAAGGAAAAGACAGGGCAGCATCCTTTGATGGAAGACAGTATAGAATGCTTTTATGATACGTCTTGCATTGCATTTATAGGGAAGATAAAAAAAGAAATACAGAAAGATTTTGATATTAAGCAGCCAGTCTTTCTTGCTGAAATTAATTGGTCAGCAGTGGAAAAAATATTGAATCATTCGGATAAAATCATAGAATCTATCCCGAAATATCCTGAAGTAAGAAGAGACTTGGCTTTGGTTTTAGACGAATCGGTTAGTTTTGCGCAGATAAAACAAATAGCATACGAAAACGAAGCACAGATCTTGAAATCTGTCAATTTGTTTGATATCTACAAAGGCGATAAAATCCCGGAGAACAAGAAATCATATGCCCTTAGTTTTGTTTTACAGGATAAAAACAAAACACTTACAGATAAGCGGGTAGAGAAAACAATGGATAAAATTTTCAAGCAAATCCAAGCCAAAACAGCAGCTGAATTACGATAAAATACGATATGAAAGACTTCAAAAAACAATAAAAAAGCGATAAACAGAACAATAAGCTTAAAATAAGCAGCTTAATATCTTTGTCTTTCTTAAGCTTTTTATTAGTTTTGCACTTCATTTAAAAAAGGGATATGACATCAGCTTATAGTAAAAATTGGACGGATTTTAACAATTACATTCGAAGAAACAGAAAGCGTTTTTTAGTTAGGCAAATACCTAAAGCAATATGGATGACGGGTTTATCTGGAGCTGGTAAGACAACGCTCGCAACTGCTTTAGAAAAAGAAATTCAAAAAAAAGGCTATTTTATCAAAATATTTGATGGAGATATTATTAGAGAAGGAATTAACAAGGATTTAGGTTTTACAGTAGAAGACCGAATTGAAAATATTCGAAGAATAGCAGAAGTAACAAAGCTTTTTTTAGATACTGGTATTATTATTATTTGCAGTTTTATCAGTCCTACAAATGAGGTTAGGGATTTAGCTAAGGAAATTATTGGGGAAGATCGTTTTGTTGAGGTTTTTATCAATTGTCCGCTTGATGTGTGTGAGCAAAGAGATGTTAAAGGCTTATACAAAAAAGCAAGAAATGGTGACATTAAAAACTTTACAGGGATTGATTCACCTTATGAAGCGCCTGCAAATCCAGATATTGAGGTTTTAACTCATACTGTTAGCGTTAAAGAATCTACTAAGGAATTAGTAAAACAAATAATCCCCCGAATTAAATTCAAAACAAAATGATTACTTATAATTTAACTCACATAAAAGCATTAGAAGCAGAAGCAATTTTCATTATAAGGGAAGTTGCTGCTCAGTTTGAGCGTCCAGCATTGCTCTTTTCTGGAGGAAAAGACTCTATTGTTATGCTTCATTTGGCTCGTAAGGCTTTTTGGCCTGCAAAACTTCCATTTCCTTTGGTTCATATTGATACAGGGCACAATTTCCCCGAAACAATAGCTTTTAGAGATAGTTTAGTGAAAGAAATTGACGCGAAGCTCATTGTTGGTTCTGTTCAGAAAACAATTGATGATGGGAGAGTTATGGAAGAACAAGGCGCTGATGCTAGTAGAAATATGCTTCAAACTACAACTTTGCTTGATACAATAGAAGAATATAAATTTGATTGTTGTATGGGTGGAGCAAGAAGAGACGAAGAAAAAGCAAGAGCAAAAGAACGTTTTTTCTCTCATAGAGATGAGTTTGGTCAATGGGATCCCAAAAACCAACGTCCAGAATTGTGGAATCTCTTCAATGGAAGAAAAAAAATGAACGAGCATTTTCGAGTGTTTCCTCTTAGCAACTGGACAGAAATGGATGTTTGGCAATATATTTTGTCTGAAAACATTAAAATCCCATCCCTTTATTTTACTCACGAAAGAGAAGTCTTTAATCGTGATGGAATCTGGTTGGCTTGGGCTCCTTTTATGAAATTAAAAGAAGGTGAAAAACTCGAAAAACGTAAAGTTCGTTGTAGAACAATTGGAGATATCAGTTGCACTGGTGTTACTCTTTCAGAAGCTGACACCTTAGAACATATTGTTGAAGAAGTTGCTGCTACCAGAGTTACCGAAAGAGGAGGTAGAGCTGATGATAAACGTTCTGAAACAGCAATGGAAGACAGGAAAAAAGAAGGTTATTTTTAATTTTTAAACTTTAATCAAATGGCTGAATTTGATAATAATGGATATTTAGATATGGAACTTCTTCGTTTCACTACCGCAGGTAGTGTTGACGACGGGAAAAGTACATTAATAGGTCGTTTATTATATGATAGTAAATCAATTTTTGAAGACCAATATGAAGCAGTCGTTCAAGCGAGCGAGAGAAGAGGCGAAGAACATGTGAATTTGGCTTTGTTGACGGATGGACTTCGAGCAGAAAGAGAACAAGGGATTACAATAGATGTTGCATACCGTTATTTTGCAACACCTAAAAGAAAATTTATTATTGCCGATACTCCTGGACATATTCAATATACCAGAAATATGGTAACCGGAGCTTCTACTGCTAATCTTGCAATTATTCTTGTAGATGCCCGACATGGTATTATAGAACAAACCAAACGACATGCTTTTATTGCTTCTTTGTTGCAAATTCCTCATATTGTTATTTGTGTCAACAAAATGGATTTAGTTGATTATAGCAAAGAAGTGTATGACAAAATTTGTGATGATTTTAGGAAGTTTTCTTATAAATTAGATTGTAAAGATGTGAGATTTATTCCTATTAGCGCATTACACGGCGATAATGTAGTGGAAAAATCCCAAAACATGCCTTGGTATAATGCCTACACTCTTTTGTATTTACTAGAAACAATACATATTGGAAGTGATGAAAACATGGTTGATTGTAGATTTCCAGTGCAATATGTGATTAGACCTCAATCAGATAAATACCATGATTTTAGAGGATATGCAGGAAGAATCGCTGGCGGGATTTTTAAGCCAGGTGATAAAATAATGGTTTTGCCTTCCGGATTTACAAGCAAAATTAAATCTATCGAAACAATGGATGGCGAAATTCAAGAAGCATTTCCACCAATGTCTGTTACTATTCGTTTAGAAGACGATATTGACATTAGTAGAGGCGATATGATTGTTAGAGAAAACAACAGCACTGACGTAGAACAGGATATCGATGTAATGCTGTGCTGGATGAATGAAAAACCCTTACAGCTTAATGGAAAATATGCCGTTAGACATACAACAAAAGAAGCTCGTTGTATTATTAAAGACGTTCGCTACAAAGTAGATATTAATTCGCTTCATCGTATCGAAGATGAAAAGAATATTGGCCTTAACGAAATTGCTCGTATCAAAATCAGAACAACTCAAGCTTTTTTCTTCGATAAATACAAAGAAAACCGTATTACCGGAAGCCTTATTCTTATTGATGAAGGAACAAATGAAACCGTTGCAGCTGGAATGATTATCTAATACTTTTAAGAAAAAGCATATTCTTCTTTTTTTATCCCTTAGCTTTTTATATATTTATTGCGCTAAATAAATGAGTAATAAATTATGCGCGAAAACAATCCAGAACAAGCGAATCTGTCTAAAATATTAGCAGATAGTAAAGAACGACTTAAAGAATTGCAATGTATTAATACTACAACTGCTATTCTTAAACAGAATAAGTCAATTGAAGAAAGTCTTAAGCATATTGCTTTGATAATACCAGAAGGATGGCAATATCCTGAGCATACTTATGCAAGAATAAAATTTGATGGAGAAGATTATTTATCAAAAGATTTCCAGGAAAGTGAATGGGTGCAAACTCAAAATTTCCAAATAATCGATGGAAAAAAAGGCAGTATTTCGGTCTATTACGATAAAAAATTCCCAAATGTAGATGAGGGTCCCTTTTTAAAAGAAGAAAGAGATTTAATTAATAATCTGGTAAATATTATCACCGGACACATTAATAGTTTTGTTGGAGAACAATTCTATAAAACCAAAGTGGAAACAAGTCAAGAAACAGAAAAATCAGAAGAAGATTCAATTAATCATCAACTTCTCCATCGTTTTATTTCGAAACATAATGCACACAGAGACATTTACCATGATTTGATGCCTTTTAAAGTGAAAGAAATTTTATTGGTTGCTAATCTCTACGATGCTTATGTGATGGAAAGAGAAGGGCGTTTTACAGAATATGTGCTAGGAGAATACTATCACCTAAACCTCACTTCTACTCCTAGAATTACTGGTGTATCAACAAAAGAAGATGCCCTTTACCATTTACAAAACAAACATTATGATTTGGTAATTTTAATGATGGGAATTGATAAAAAAACACCTATTGAACTCAGTAAGTCCATAAAAAGTGAAGTCCCGTACATTCCTATTTATTTATTATTGAATAATAATCTGGATGAAGCTTTCTTTTATGAGCAAAAGGATGCATTAAAATCTATTGATAAGCATTTTATATGGAACGGAGATTCCAAGATATTTTTCACCATGATTAAACATCTGGAAGACAGGGTTAATGTGGAGAACGACACAAAAATTGGAATGACTCGGGTTATACTTTTAGTTGAAGATTCCACTAAATATTATTCCAGATATTTACCCTTATTATATCAAATTATTTTGGAGCAGACAAAGCTATTGATCGAAGAAATTACCACAGATGAGCTTTATAAAATCCTGAAAATGCGTGCCAGACCAAAAATATTGCTTGCAGACAGTTTTGAGGAAGCCTTAGCTATCTATGAACGGTATAAGGAATATTTACTCTGTGTTATTTCCGATGTTAACTTTCCTTACAAAGGGAAAAAAAGCGATGAAGCAGGCATTGAATTGATTAAATATATTAAAAAACATACCCCGAATATTCCAAGCGTTTTGCAATCATCAGATGCTGAAAATGCAAAGAAAGCCTTTGAATTAAACGCAATATTTATTGATAAAAACTCTGAAAGTTTATCCCACGATTTAAAAAGCTTTATCAGCCATTACCTTGGCTTTGGTA
>CAZJZP010000133.1:0-3487 GCA_964550505.1 uncultured Prolixibacteraceae bacterium
TACTATTATTTGATAAACATATACACCTCTGCCTATTCTTGCACCGAACTCGTCTGTTCCGTCCCATAATATCGGATCGGCACGATAACCCACACTGCTCATGGTTTTTTCTATGGTTTTTATTATTGAACCGGTGATGCTGAATATTTGAATAATAACATCTAAATTACAGCAAGCCTGATTGTGTTCAAAGATAAACTCTGTTCGTGTGGTGAAAGGATTGGGATAATTGAAAACATGACTTAATTTTAATTCAGCCGATTCAACTACAATAAATTCTGTATATGCTTCTGATGAGTTATTAAAAACATCCCAAGCCTTAAGCCGTATTCTGTGATTTCCTGGGCTTAGTTTGGAATAAGGATATTTTACTGTTCCACTTTGATAGCTGTCAATATCTGCCTCGTAATAATCATTCAAATTAACAGCATCAGTTGTTTCTTCATCCATTATAGCAACAATATCATGTCCAATACCATTTCCCACAGTGTTAATTCCACTGGAATCCGAAATAAAAGCTAAAAGGAGTGGGTTTTCATCCGTCATTCCGCCAAAAACAAAGCTTTCATCATTCATGTAAAGAGCAATTTCTGGTCCGCTATTGTCAATGATAGCGTTGGGAGAGCTTCCTCCTATGGTTAATTCGCTGTAATAACCGGCTGCATCTTCATTATCGTTTTTGGCATAATAGCTAATTTTACCAAAATCATAGCTGTAAGAAATATCTTTCGGAACAATAAAGCTAAAACTGAAATTTCCATTAACAATACTTGCTTTTCCTTTATAAAGAATGTTGTTCTGTAAGGAAAAATTCATAGGATAAGATTCTGGAGGATTAAGACCAAAAGTAGTGTATGAAGAAGCTTTGTCATAAACACTGGGAAAAATTGTTCCATTAAAATTACTCAGATGATTTCCATTTTGGTCTGTTATTCGTCCTTCAATAGTAACTTTTTCCATCGCACGAATAGTGTCCTGACTGCTTATACTTTGTCCGTTAATGCTTGTGGTTTCTATCTTGTGTTTAGGATAACTAAGCTGCAAAGCAGGGTCGCCAAGAAGAATAAAATTTCGTATTTGTGTGGAAGAACCATTTTCTACCTTGCATTTTTGGATTAAATCGCCTAGGCGATAATGTTCATTGTTGCTGTCTTCCTCAAAAACGTTTTGTATAAACGTTTTGTTTAGTTGTTCGTTTGAACTGGAAAAAGCGATGCGACTGGTAGTAAGCATTCCGATTGCACCTCCACTAGGATTAAGAAAAACATATTCTCCGGCAGAGATTCTGTCTGGATCATCATATCTACTAAATTCACAAGTTGCAGTAAGGAAAATAGGTAAGTTGTAGCTATTTGACCAGCTATTAATATCAGAAACTTCCAAAAACCGTTCATGTCCCCAGCCAACTTCTCCACCATGACCGATATAATTCACGATAAGCGCACCTTTTTGCATTCTTTGGTTTATAGCATTATTTGTTTCTGGACTTCGTTCTCCTCCGGGAGTGGAAATCTGAGGATAAGCATCAAGATAGATTTTGTCGATATTATATTGCTGATATGTTGTGTCAATAATCTTTGCCATACGCTCACTTTGTTTCTGGTGGAGATTACCATCACCGTCATCTGCAATAAAGCAAACAGTATTCCGCCAATCGGCAAAATTGGAAACATTATTTTGAAAAGCACAAGGATCTGAGCCCTGAATTAAATCTGTTTCAGCGGTATATCGCTTGATTTTTTCTACGATTTGATTTGCCTGTGTTGTATTTGTAACTGGAAAACGACCGATTCCAATATCTAAATCCCCGCTTGCATTAAGACCTTCGTTGTTGTCTAACAAACCAAAATAATCATCAGTTGCGTAAGAAGAAACAGGAACAAGGGAATTGTTAGCTTGATAAGTTGGAACTAGATTTGTATTACTGTTAACCCTGTTTTTATAATCATACGAAGCATCACCAAAAAGCAATAAATATCTGGGTAATTCCTCAGGAACACTAGCTCTGTCATAAAACATTTTCATAAAATCTCTGATTGCACTTACATCTTGCTTTCCAGATGAAAACTCATTATAAATATGAAAGAGATTAACCACGGCAACGTCAAAATTGTCCTGTGTCCTATGAATCTCTGCAATTTGTTCTGCTTGTGTAGAAAAATTTGGATGTGTTATGATTATCATTTCGTGTTGTCCAAGCGCATGGAGATTTTGATTTTGAACAGAGCCTAATAGTTGTGGCGATAAGAAACTACTGCCATTAAAAGCAATAAATTCTTTTAAACTATCGGTAGCAACTTTAAAACTAAGCAAGTTTCCACTCAAATTATAATCCTGTTGTTTTATGTTTTTCAAATCACTGATATCCCATACTAGTATTGCAGAGGAAGCATTGCTAATAGAAAATTCAGAGATATTCCCCGTTCCGATACATGCTGTATTTCTAAAATGCATTTGTGAACCATAGAAAGAAAGATTTCTCCAGACATTAACAACAATATAGTTTAACCAAGCTTTTGCTTCACTAAGTCCACCTTTATTATAACTTAAGCTAACACTAAAGCTTGAAGAATTTGGATTAAAACTGTGAACATATTGACTTTCTTTTGCATAATCGCTGGTGTATGAACCAGGAATAGGAGCAATACTAATGTTAGCAGATGTTCCACCTACGCTAAGATTGAAACTGCTAATGGAAGTACTTCTGCCAATAAGACTTAATTCAATTTTTGCGAGAGAATCTGAAATAATATTTGGGAAACTAAAACTATAACTCCTACTTAACTCTAAATCAAACAAATCCCCATACCATTCTTTTCCAGATTTTAAAAGATTATATGTTTCTTTTTCTTCATAATTGTAATCATTAAAAGTATTTACTTGGACTGTGGCGGGTGATGTATGAGAGTTTTGTGTTGTTATTCTTTTTCCTGTGCCGATATCATAATTAATAAAATAATAATTCCAATCAGAATATTTATTTGTTTGGTGTTCAAAGCGCTTAAAGCTTTGATTATAAGACCATTCATTTGGGCTTTCTCCATAAAACAAAATATAATCTGTTTCATCAAACTTTCCATCATTTTCACCATGAACATAGATGGCGTTCTCAATTAAATCATCATGTCGAAAAGCATTATTGGCTTCGGCTAACATTCCGCCTCCATTACCATAAATTCTAATATTTCGGGGATCAATACTTTCCGGGTTAATTCCTAAATTTTGTAATTGTTGATAGCTTATTTGATACACTCCTCGTGAATTGACAGCGATTTTGTACCAATTTCCGCTGGCTAAAACGGAAGAAGAGGCATAGGTTTTCTCTTTTTTGCTATCAGTATTTATTGTTTGTGGAGTAAGTTTTGCTTTAAAACTAATGAGTTTTTCATAATCTCCGTTTGCATTTTTTCGGATAGGAATGAATTGTAGATTTAAATACGCTTGTTTTTTAATGTATTTTATGGAAGTTTCAATACGTATTTCTTCC
>CAZJZP010000133.1:3587-7218 GCA_964550505.1 uncultured Prolixibacteraceae bacterium
TTTTTCCTAAATTTGCGTTATACAAAAACAGGGTTTAAGTTTTATTCATGTAAATGTAACTTTTTTTTGCGAAATTTAGTATAATATAGTTGAAAATAATAAACAAATAATGAAAGAATCGTTTTTTTATGGTTTTTTTTGTTTTTAAAAAAATAATTGTATCTTTGCTTAATTAAGTATAAATGTGATTATTTAATGAGTTAAATTTCAGGGCATGGTAAAAAAGCTATTTATATCGCTAATTATAATGGTAACTGCTTTAGGTTCGCTAAAAGCACAAGATCCACATTTTTCACAGTTTTATGCAAATCCATTGTATCTTAATCCAGCAATGGCAGGTTCTATCGTTTGTCCTAGGGTTATTATGAATTATAGAAACCAATGGCCACAAATATCTGGAACCTATGTAACGTATAATGCTTCTTACGACCAACATGTTTATGCAATGCATGGAGGTCTTGGAATTATCGTTAATTCTGACAGAGCTGGAGAAGGAACATTAAACACCAATACTGCTAGTTTAATTTATTCTTACAAATTAGATTTTTCAGAAAAATTTACAGTTAGAGCAGCATTAGAAGCTACCTTTTTTCAACGTAGTTTAGATTGGGAAAAACTTACTTTTCCTGATCAGATAGATCCTAAATACGGTTTTGTTTATAACACAAGCGAAAGATATCCTGAAGGTGGATTAAGCGTGATAAAACCTGACTTTTCTTCTGGAATAGTTGCTTATGGCGAGAATTATTTTGTTGGTTTTGCATGCCATCATTTAACACAACCAGATGTTGGCTTTAATTCTGTAAGTTATCTGCAAAGAAGATATACCGGACATGCAGGAGGAGTGATAAATTTAGAAGGGAAAAATACACGAAAATCTAAATTAGAAAGAACTAGTATTTCCCCGAATATCTTATTTATGCAACAACAAGACTTTAATCAGTTTAATTATGGATTTTATTTAAATAAATATCCCTTTGTTGGAGGTCTTTGGTTTAGACAAAATTATAGAGGAGACTTCTCTGATTTCTCTGATTTAGAATTACAATCTGATGCATTGATTGTTTTATTAGGCTTTCAACAAGACATGTTTAAATTTGGATATAGTTACGATTTAACTGTATCAACCATAAACGCATCAGCTTCAGGTGGAGCTCATGAATTTTCATTAGCATTACAATTTGAATGTAAACCACAACAACAAAGAGTAAGGGCAATAAGTTGTCCGTCTTTTTAGTTTTAATTAATAGATAATAACGATTAACACAATAATTATGAAACGATTTAATGTAACAAGGCTTTTAGTTTTCATGGCAGTAGCAATGATAATGACTTCATGTTACCGTGAAAGATCAAGAACGACAGCTTGGGATTATAATAATCCTAAAAATGGCGGCTTTGAAGTTGTACCTTATTGGGAACAGGAAACAGGCCCAGGATTAATACTTATTGAAGGTGGAACATTTGTTATGGGTAGAACAGAACAAGATGTTACCTTTGATTGGGATAATATACCAAGAAGGACTACTGTTTCATCATTTTATATGGATGTTACAGAAATAAGCAATCTTGATTATTGTGAATACTTATATTGGTTAAGGAGAGTTTTTGGTATAGATTATCCCGAAGTTTATAAGCAGGCTCTTCCAGATACTCTTGTTTGGAGAGACGAATTAGCTTATAACGAGCCCTATGTGAAGTATTATCTTCGCCATCCTTCTTATCGACATTATCCTGTCGTTGGAGTAAGTTGGGTTCAAGCGAATAGATATTGTCAATGGAGAACCGATAGGGTAAACGAATATATCTTAATTCGAGAAGGAATATTGCAAGTTGATCCAAACCAGGCAAATGAAGAGAACTTTAATACTGAAGCATATCTTGCAGGACAATACGAAGGTCTTGTAAAGAACGATTTATATGATCTTGATCCTAATGGAGCAGGTACTCGTAAAGTAAGAATGGAAGATGGAATTTTACTTCCTGATTATAGATTACCAACAGAACAAGAATGGGAATTTGCTGCTTTAGGTTTAATTGGTAACACTATTTATGAACGTGTAATCGAACGTAGAATATATCCTTGGAATGGTCACATTCTTAGAACAGATGCTGCAGGTAATATGGGTGAATTTGTTACCAACTTCAAAAGAGGTCACGGAGACAATATGGGCGTTGCAGGTAATCTGAATGATGCAGGAGATGTTACAACACCTGTTTTCTCTTATTGGCCAAATGATTACGGATTATATAATATGGGTGGTAATGTTTCCGAATGGGTTATGGATGTTTATCGACCATTAACATTTGAAGACATGAATGACTTTAGATCTTTTAGAGGAAATGTTTATAAACGTCAGGAATATGATGAAGAAGGACTAATTGCAGAAAAAGATAGCCTTGGTCGTATTACCTGGATTGAACAACCTCAGGAAGAAATTGAAGGACGAAGAAATTACAGACAAGCAGATAACAGAGATTACCTTGATGGAGATCATGCATCTAGTACATATTATAATATGGAAGAGAATGAAGAAGATAGAATGTATGATTTTGGGAACTCCTCTATGTTAAATGATAGAACAAGAGTATATAAAGGTGCTTCATGGAAAGACAGAGCTTATTGGGTTAGTCCTGGTAACAGAAGATTCCTTAATGAAAACCTTGCTACTGATTATATTGGATTCCGCTGTGTGATGGATAGAGTTGGAAGTCCAATCGGAAACTGGTAAAAACTAAAAATATTTATATCTTTAACCCATCCTTTTTACAGGATGGGTTTTTTGTTGATACTATATTATTATACTAAATGAAAAAACAAACCAATCAAATATTTCAAGTTTTTAATAAAAGCCAAGGTGTTTCCATCGATAGTAGAGATAACTTAGAAGAAAAAATCTTCTTTGCCTTAAAAGGAGAACATTTTAATGGAAATGAATACGCAAAACAAGCACTGGATAAAGGGGCAAAAGCAGTAGTTATTGATGATGAAAATTATATCTTGCCACAAAAGAATTGCTTTTTAGTGAAAGATGTTTTAACAGAGTTACAAAATCTAAGCAATTTATATAGAAAAACACTTAATATTCCTTTCATAGGAATAACAGGAACAAATGGAAAAACAACTACAAAAGAATTAATGTATTCCATATTAAAAACCAAATATAAAACTGCATCAACAAAAGGCAATTTTAATAATCATATTGGTGTTCCTCTTACAATTTTAAGTGTAAAGAAAGAAGATGAAATCGCAATTATTGAAATGGGAGCAAACCACCAAGGGGAAATCAAAGCGCTATGCGAAATTGCAGAACCTGATTATGGAATAATTACAAATATTGGTAAAGCACATTTAGAAGGGTTTAAAAGCTTTCAGAACTTGATTCAAACAAAAGCAGAATTATATAATTATTTGCAGAAAAGAAAAGGAATGCTTTTCGTTAATCAAGACGATGAATTGTTAATGGAATTAGCAAAAAATGCAAAAAAAACAAGCTATTCTTTTATGGACAAACATGCTAATATATTTGCAAGTCAAGCCAAAGCAAATCCATTTTTGTCTATTATGTGGGAAGGAAAAGAAATTCAAAGCCAGTTAATTGGAGAATATAATAAATACAACGTCTTAGCT
>CAZJZP010000134.1:0-7216 GCA_964550505.1 uncultured Prolixibacteraceae bacterium
TAAATTCCTCCAGAAGTATTATATTTGCTTCTAAAGAGGAGAATTTTGCAGAAGTTGCAAAGCACAAAGCACAAGAATTACAAAATCAAATGAGTAAGATATTAAAAAATCATGTAATTGCATAAAATAGTAAATTTCTTTAATGTTAATTGAATAGACAAAACTTAATATAATACCAATGAGAATATCTTTTTTTGTAGTAGTAGTTTTTATTCTTCTTTTTAATTGTCCAATTATAGCCCAACACGATAATCATTCTGACGATATTGATGATTATACATTGGAAGATTTGATTCCTGAACCAATTAACGACTATACAAAATACACAGCTTCAATGGGAGCAGATTCTGTTAGAATGTGTGATGGAAGACCATGCAATGGTATGATAAAAGATAATTACTTTTCAGGAGAATTACGCCATAAAGGTTATTATATGGATGGTAAATTGACTTCAACTTATAGAAATTATTGGGATAATGGTCAAGAAGAACGCGTTTTTAAAGTAAAAGGTGGAAATAAAGCAGAAGTGGAAATTTTTTATCCTGATGGAAGCATTAGAATAAAAGCGGTATTTATTGATGGTCAAGCACAATATTGGGAGCAATATTATGCTAATGGAAATCTGGAATTTATTGAAGAATATGATAATAAATTGGAATACAGAATAAAATATAATTTTTTCTATCTCAATGGAAATCCACAAAGCACACTGGAATTAATTGATAAGAAGAAAATGCTCTATGCTTCTAAAGAATATCACAAAAATGGTAATATTAAAGAAGAAGGCGAACGGATTTACAATGAAGCTATTTTTGATTATCAAAAACATGGCACATGGAAAGTATATGACATAGACGGAAAATTATTGAGAACAGAAGAATATTACAAAGGCGAGTTAATCACAGAATAAATTTATAAAGAATTCTTATATAAAAAAGCCTCGTTTATTCGAGGCTTTTTTATTATTTTTGTTGGCTGATGTTGAAAGAATTATACATACAGAATTACGCCCTTATCGCTTCACTTGATATTAAGTTTGAAGACAATTTCTCTATTATCACAGGAGAAACCGGTGCAGGAAAATCTATTATTATGGGAGCACTGTCCTTAGTTTTAGGAAATAGAGCAGATATGTCGGCGCTGTATAATCAAGAAAAAAAATGCGTTATTGAAGCTATCTTCGATATTAGCAGTTTTCAACTTCAAAGTTTTTTCAAAGAAAACGATATTGATTTTGACTCTTCTTGTATTCTTCGTCGTGAAATTAATGTATCAGGAAAAAGTAGAGCCTTTATTAATGATACTCCCGTTCAACTCAGTCTATTAAAAGAATTAAGCGACGTCCTTATTGATATTCATTCCCAAAATACCTTATTGGATATTAATCAAGGAAGCTTTCAATTAGCTGTTGTCGATAAATTTGCTGCTAACGATGCTCTGCTAAGGGATTATAAAGAAGCTTATCAAGACTATAAAAAGCTAAATCAGCAATTAGAAGAAGCTATAAAGCAAGAAAAAGAAATGCGCAAAGAAGAAGATTATATTCGTTTCCTTGCCAATGAATTGGAAGAAGCAGCTCTTGAAAATAAAAATCAGCAAGAAATGGAAGAAGAATTGAAACTGCTTTCTAATGCCGAAGAAATAAAACAAGAATTAACAACAGCCAACTATGCTTTGGAAGAAGCCGAAGATAACAGCATCGCTAGGCTTAGAATAGTAGAAGAAAATCTTAGAAAAATTGGAAAATACGACAAAAGAATAGAAGAAATAAGCAAGCGTTTGTCTTCAAATATTATTGATTTACAGGATATTGCTGATGAAATCGCAAAAATTAACGATAGCGTTGATTATAATCAAAGCAGAATAGAGCAATTAACCAATGAATTGAATAGTATTTATGCACTGCAACAAAAACACCAAGTTGATACAATAGAAGACTTATTGAAATTAAAAGCGGAGATTGATGAAAAAATGCAGCGTTTTTCTTCTATTGCTGATGAAATTGAAAAGCTTGAAAAAGAAAGAAATATTGCATTTGCCACTACTGAAAAATATGCAGAAGAATTAAGAAAAAAACGCTTAGATATTATCCCGGCAATTAATAATAAAATAATTGAAAAATTACAGCTTTTAGCTATGCCAAATGCAAATTTTGGTATTGAACATCAAGCATTAAACGATTTTACTTCGCTAGGGAAAGACAGTGTGCAATTTGTTTTTTCTGCAAATAAAGGTCAGCAAATGCAAGCAATTAAGCGCATTGCATCAGGGGGAGAACTTTCCCGATTAATGTTTAGCATCAAAGCAGTACTTTCCGAAATCATGGATTTACCAACAATGATTTTTGATGAAATTGATAGCGGAATCTCTGGGGAAGTAGCCTCAAAGTTAGCCAAATTGATGAAGGAAATGGCCAAGAAAAAACAAATCATTGTAATTACACATCTTCCGCAAATTGCAGCAGCAGGAGAATGCCATTTTTATGTATCCAAAAGCGAAGAAATGGGTAAAACAACTACACTAATCAAACAAATTGAAAAAGCAGAACGTATTCAAGAAATTGCTTCTATGATTAGCGGAGAAAAAGGTATTTCAGAAACTACCTTGCAAGCAGCAAGAGAAATGCTTGATTAATAAAAACAAGCATTCTAAAATTTAAACATAAATCCAATACCAAAAACTTCTTTAAATTGTACACGTGGTCCTTCCATATCCACATTTCCATCCCCGTTTTTGTCAATGCCAATCATCACGTCATCGTCATATATTAAATGTGTATTTAATGACATAGTGATGAACTTGGTGATTTTCAGGTTTATCAATACTTCCCAATCAATATCAATGTTTTGAGGATTATCAATATAATTGGAGAATAATTCCAATTTGGAAGAAGCCGAAATATTATCTGTAAAATCTTTTTTGGCAACCACTTTCACAAAACCACCAAATTCATTTCTGATTTTTTCACCTGCTTCTACACCAAAAGCTCCTTTTGCAGATAAACTGTCATCTAAAACAATGCTCATTTTACCAGTAACAGGAGCAGCAAAGATGGAAATACTCTTATTCGGTTTATAGTCAAGACCCAACGATAACATCGCATAGGCAGGAGCCATAAAAGAGGATATCATCACACTGTCGTTTGGATAATTGTAACCAGGCATAAACTGTGTTTTAAAAGATCCCATGGCAGTTAAAAACAAGGTCTTTTCATTTAATAAGCGACCGTATTTTGTTGAAAAATCTATTCTATCATCACTTTTTCTTAGGTTTTCTTCTCCTTGTTTAATCATACCATAGCCAATATCCAAAAAGTTTTCCCAACTAGCTTTTTTCTTTTTGTAATTGGCAAAAACCACAAATTTTGAATTAGCGGCTATATTGTTTTCACCACCGGCAGCCCAGTTTGATAAACTTAATTGAGTAAGGTTAATGTTAAAACTTCCGCCAATATCCCAAGGTGGAGTAGAATCATTTACTTCGTCTAGTTTCTTTTTTATTTTATCATGTTCTTTAATTACTTCTTCTGATTCTTGAGCAAAAAGAGAAAAGGATAGAAAAAGCATAATACCAATTAAAAATATTTTTTTTGTTTGCATAATTATAATTTTATGTTTTTGACAAATAGATAACAAAAATAGGAATAATATGTTTTGTGGAAAATAAATTGCCCATATTTTATTAGTTCATTCCATGTTTCAATATAAATATTGAACAAATTACATATTTCCTTGTTTAGAATTAAACTAAATAAATAAATGCAATGAAAATACTTGAAAAACATAAAGCACTAGATGACAATATTTTCCAAATAATGGACACAGAAGGAAAAATAAAAAATAAAGATTTTTTCCCTTCCTTAAAAGACAACGAAATACTTGAAGCATATAAGAATATGCTTTTTTCCAGAACAGCAGATTTACAAATATTATCTTATCAAAGACAAGGTAGAATATATACTTATCCTCCAAATTATGGACAAGAAGCAATTGCCGCGGCTGTTGGCTCGCTTATTCGTGAAGAAGATTGGTTGGTTCCAGCATTTAGAGAAATGGGAGCCTATCTTGCCAAAGGAGCAAGTTTGAAAGAGATATTTCTATATTTTATGGGATATGAAGATGGTTCAATGATGAAAAATGCGAAGAATATCCTTCCAATGTCTGTTCCTATTGCATCACAATTAGTGCATGCAACTGGAATTGGCTACGAAATTAAATACCGCAAGAAAAATCAAATCGTTTATACTTTTGTTGGTGACGGAGGAACATCGGAAGGCGATTTTCACGAAGCATTAAACTTCGCAGCTGTATGGCAAGTACCTGTAGTTTTCATTATTCAGAATAACCAATATGGTATTTCTACTCCTACAAAAATCCAGACTGCTTCTAGGAATTTAGCTATCAAATCTTTAGCTTATGGTATGGACGGAATTAAAGTGGATGGAAATGATTATTTGGCAATGACTACAGTTTTGCAAGAAGTGCAAAAAAACATGGAAAAGGAGCAAAAACCAATTTTAATAGAGGCTTATACATACAGAAAAGGAGCGCATACCACTTCTGATGACCCGACAAAATACAGAACAAAAGAAGAAGAGGAAGAGTGGGATGCAAAAGATCCGTTGAAAAGAATGAAAAATTATTTGATTGCAAAAAAAATGTGGTCGGAAAAGGAAGAAGAAAAAATAATAGCACAATACAAAAAAGAGATTGATAAAGAGTTTGTTGAAGCTGAAAATTATCCGAAGTATCCTTTGGATGATGTTTTTAAATATATGTATGATGAAATTCCAGAAGATTTACTTCAACAAAAAAGAGCACATGAGAAATTTTTAAAATGGCAGGAGGATAGAAAATGAAAATAATGAATTTAGTAAATGCAATTAATAATGCAATAGATATAAAACTCCAAGAAGACGAATCCGTTATTGTTTATGGTCAGGATGTGGGAGTAGAAGGCGGAGTTTTCAGAGTAACGGAAGGACTTCAAAAGAAATATGGTAATGAACGTGTTTTTGATTCACCATTGGCAGAGTCAGGAATTGTGGGAACAGCTGTAGGAATGGCTGCTGCAGGCTTACGACCTGTTGTTGAAATGCAGTTTTCTGGTTTTGTGTATCCTGCTTTTAATCAAATCATTTCTCATGCTTCGCGCATGCGAAACAGGAGCAGAGCAAAATACCAAACGCCTATTGTTATCAGAATGCCTTATGGCGGTGGAATTAATGCATTAGAACATCACTCCGAAAGTATGGAAGCTCTTTTTGCTCATATTCCCGGACTGAAGGTCGTCATCCCCTCCACGCCGCATGATGCAAAAGGCTTGTTAATTTCTGCTATAGAATCGAATGATACCGTGATTTTTATGGAACCCAAACGAATCTATCGTGCAATTAAACAGGAAGTTTCGGAAGAAAAGTATTCTATTCCCATTGGTAAAGCAAATGTTTTAAGTCAGGGAACAGATATTACCGTGGTAGCTTACGGAGCAATGATTAGAGAAGTACAAAAAGCTATGGCTTTGGCAAAAAAAGAAGGTATTTCCGTGGAATTAATTGATTTACGTACTATTTATCCCATTGATAAAGAAACTATTGTTAATTCTGTTAAGAAAACGGGAAGAATTATTAGTGTTGGTGAAAGTCCACGAAGTTTTAGTGTTTCATCAGAAATAACACAAATTATTAACGAGGAAGCTTTTCTTTATCTGGAAGCACCACCCAAACGTGTGAATGCTTTTGATACCATTGTTCCATTACCAAAAGGAGAACATCATTATATGATTTCCCCTGAGAAAATCCTCTATGAAATTATGAATACTGTAAAATTTTAAGACAATGAGATATATATTTAATTTTCCGGATATTGGCGAAGGTCTAGATGAAGGAACTATTGTGGAATGGGTAGCAAAAAAAGGACAGGAAGTGGAGATGGGTGATCCATTAGTTACCATGGAAACCGATAAAGTAGTTACCGATATCCCTTCTCCTAAAACTGGTCGCTTGGTTCAATTATTTGGTAAAGAAGGCGAAGTTGTTCACGTTGGCGAAGCACTGGTTGAAATTGAAATTCCTGGAGTGGAAGGCGAAGAAGCGATTAGTGAAGCAGAGAAAAAGCCAGAAACGGAAGCTGTTGAAGAAGAAGGTGCAGGTGTTGTTGGTACCTTGGAAACAGCTAAAGGAGGCGCTATTCTCTCTTCCAGTAAAGAAGGAATTGCTGCCAAGGAAGAAAAGACAGAGATATTGAACAAAAAAGTGTTGGCAACTCCAGTAGCACGAGCTTTAGCTAAAGATAAAGGCGTGGATATTAAAAAAATCAAAGGCAGTGGTCCAGCAGGACGAATTATGAAAGCCGATATTTTGAATTATGATAAGTCTTCCAACTATGAAGAGAAAAACCTTGATAATGAGCTGGAAGTGGAAATTGAAAACATGTCGCAAATAAGAAAAACTATTGCGAAAAACATGTTGCAATCTAAGCATAATGCGGCGCATATGACTAGCTTTGAAGAGGTGGAAATCTCAGAATTAGACAGAATCAGAAAAAAATTCAAGGATAAATACCTTTCTGAAGGAGTAAAAATTACTTATCTTCCTTTTATTGTGAAAGCTGTTGCCCTTGCATTACGAAAGTATAAAGTACTGAATGCAGAAATGGATATGGAAAACGGCAAAATGATTTACAAGAAATACTATAATATTGGAATTGCAGTGGATACCCCAAAAGGATTGATGGTGCCGGTAATTCGTAATGCCGATACATTATCTCTCTTAGAAATTGCAAAGCAAATTCAGGATTATGCCGAAAAAGCAAAAAACAATAAAATAAGTATGGAAGATATGAAAGACGGTAGTTTTTCCATAACCAATTTCGGAACCATCGGAGGTTTATTTGCCGTTCCTGTTATTAATTATCCACAAGCAGCTATTCTTGGAATAGGACGGGTAAGTAAACAGCCAATAGTGAAAAATGATGCCTTGGATATTGGAACAATCTTGCCATTGTCTTTGTCTGCTGATCATAGAATTGTGGATGGAGCTGATGCTAGCAGATTTATAAATACGATTATGGAGTATTTATCCGATCCAGTATCTTTGGTTTTTGAATAACCTAAGAAATGATAGAATTCAGTTAATAAATGTAAAAAAACAAAGACAATGAAATACGATATTATTATAATAGGTTCCGGTATCACCGGACTAGCAACGGCACTAAAA
>CAZJZP010000135.1:0-7124 GCA_964550505.1 uncultured Prolixibacteraceae bacterium
AATCTAAAAAAGGCTTCATAATTATTATCTAAAGATGGATGCTGCTTTGCTTATGTTTTCTGCTTTTCCGACATCAATCCATTTGTTATTGCTAAAATCTATTGCTTTTATTTTATGTTTTTCGCAGAGTTCAATATAGCTTTTTGTAATGGAAAAAACAGCTTGATGTTGTTCTAGTAAATCAAAAAGTTTCGGAGTAATAATATGAATTCCACAAAAAGCAGCAGTTTTCATATTATCTACTTTTCTGCTGATAATGCGTTCTCCGCTGGAAATATTTTCCCAACCGCAGAGATAATCATTGGCATCAGTAAGAAAGCGCCTGTTGGATTCTCTTTGCATACAAGCCAAAGAAGAAATATCTTCTGTTTGATGCTGTTGATAAAAGGCTGCTAAATCAATATCGCTGAGGATATCTGTATTGTATGCAAGAAAAGGATTTTCATCGAAGAAATTCTTTGCTTTTAATAATCCTCCCCCTGTTTCCAAAGGATAGTCTTTTTCTATGCTAAAGTGGATTTTTTGTTGGGAGTAGTGTTTACGCACAAAATCAATAATCTGTTGATAATGGTGGTGAACATTAATAATTATTTCATCAAAACCATAATAATCCAGCTTTTCGATGGCATAAGCAATTAGTGTTTTCCCATTAACTTCAACCAAAGCCTTGGGTTTGTCTTTAGTTATTTCCTTAAGTCTGCTTCCTAATCCAGCAGCAAATATTATTGCTTTCATTTTTTTTCTGCTTTTGGCATATGAATAGTCCTGATAGGGAAAGGAATTTCGATATTTTCAGCATTGTATCGTTTATGTAGTGCTTTCATAAATTCGTGTCGCACTAAATATTGATCATAGTATTTTTTGACTTTCAAATATACCAAAAAATTAATGCTGAAATCATCGAATTTCATATAACGAATAAAGGGTTTGAAGCCTTTAACGCCTCCCTCAATATTACTCATGACATATTGTGCGGTTTCAACGGTAACTTTTTCTACCTGTTCTAAATCACTATCATAAGAAACGCCAACCTCGAACAATACCATCATATCTTTCTTTTCCAGGTGGTAGTTTTTCACAACCGCTTCTGCTAATCGGGAATTGGGAATGATAATAACATTTCCTGTCAAATCTCTGATTGTTGCATTTCTCCATGTAATATCAATAACGTAGCCTTCATCTCCAGTATCTAAATGCACATAATCATTAGCGCGAACGTGTTTGGAAAAGAGAATATAAATACCAGAGAACAGATTTGATAGCGTCGGTTGGAGAGCTAAAGCAACTGCCAAACCTCCAATTCCAAGTGCTGTAATAATAGGAGTGATGGAAACGCCCAGCGTTTGCAAAATAATTAATAAACCTATCGTGTAAATGATAATTTTACTAACATTCTGAAGAATAGAAGGAGCACTTCTTTCTGTAGTTTTTTCGCCAAAAGAAATATTCAAATAATTAACAATAAGTCTTTTAAGGAAAATGGTAACAATGAGGATTCCTAATACCTTCATTCCAAGATGACTGGCGTTTACATATTTGACTTTGATTTCGACAAAATCGAGGGCAATATATAATCCTATCAATCCAATGACCAAAAACAATAGTTTTTTGATAGATTTCACAAAAATATCATCACCTTTCCACGTAGTTTTTCGGGCAATTGCATGCAAGCGTTTAATAAGAATATGTTCTATTAACAAGCCTAAAATTAAAGAAAGAATAAATGCAGTTATTGGTATAGCGTAGTCTTTCCATTCGGTGATACTAAATACATTATTCTCCATGATTTATTTCCTTATGCATAAGTTGAATATTAATTGTATTATTATACTTTTCTTTGATAAGTTGGTGGATTTTTTCTGCCATATAAACAGAGCGGTGTTGTCCTCCGGTACAACCAAAACATAACATCAGATTAGAAAAATTCCGTTTTAAATAAACATCGATATTGGTAAAACACAAGGCTTTAGTGTGATTGGTGAAATCCTCAACGTCTGCTTGTTTTGACAAAAAGTCTGCAACTGCTTTATCTTTACCGTTAAGTTGCTTGAATTTTTCTTGTTTTCCGGGATTTTCTAATACCCGACAGTCGAAAACAAAACCTCCGCCGTTTCCACTTTTATCTAATGGAATTCCCCTGCGATAGGAGAAACTGAAAATACGCACATTGAGTTTCTTCTCTTGTTCTCCGGCAGTATTACTTTGATAAATGTCAATAAGCTGTTCCCATGTTTTTCGCATTTCAGGAAAATCATACGGAAGAGAAGCGTGTTGCAAGAGGTATTCCATGTTTTTTATAGCATAAGGAATACTTTTCAAAAAATGCTCTTTGCGTTCATAAAAACCCCTAAAACCATAAGCTCCAAAAGCCTGCATTATTCGGATATAGACAAATCCGTAATAGTATTTCATAAATTCTGCTGCAGGAAAATGATATTGTTTTTCCAGAAGATTTACGTAGTATTGCAGTAATTCTTCGCGTAATTCGTTGGATAAATTAGCTTTTGCATCATAAAGTAAAGAAGCGACATCATAAGCGGGAAATCCTTTTCTTCCTCCTTGATAATCAATAAAGTAAACCTGATCTTTATGAATCATAATATTGCGCGATTGTAAATCGCGATACATAAAGAAATCTACGGGGGCTTCCAATAAGTACTTTACAAATCGCTGAAAATCATATTCTAAGGCTTGCTCGTCGAATTGTACGCGAGAAAATTTCAGAAAATAATACTTGAAATAGTTTAAATCCCACATCATTGATTGTCGGTCGAAAACAGCCCTGGGATAGCATTTGGAATAATCCAAAATCGGCGATGCTTTTATCTGAAAATCCAACACATCGTGAAGAACTTGTTTGTACCATTTAATTATCTCTTCGGGCATTTGCTTGGGGTCTTGCTTTTTTGCAATATGATCAAAAAGCGTCATAGAGCCCAAATCTTGCTGAAAATAGATGCCTTCATCTTTGAAATTTGCATAAATTTCAGGGACTTTTAATCCTAATGAAGCGAAACTCTTAGTAAAACTGATAAAAGCATCATTTTCTTTCAGGTCTTGATTAAAAACAGCAATGATGGAAGTATTGGCATTTTTTATTCTGAAGTATTTTCTGTACGAGCCAGATTCCTGCATTAATTCTACGCTTTCGGCTTCTTTGCCGTATGTTTTTTTGTATAATTCTTTGATTTTTGAATAAATACTGTTCATTTTTTAGGTTTTTATAATGTCAAGAGAAATATCTTCCAAATTAATATAGATAAGATAGGTCTCGATATTAGTAATATTAATTGCACTAAGCGCATTTTTATATTTTTCCAGCTGTTGTTTATGTGCAGCTAGTTCTTTCCCAGTTTTATAATCAATGATAATGTTTTTTTCTTTAGCGAAAACGACCCTGTCAGGTTTGAGAATTTCAATTGTTTTTTGGTCAGCAGAAAAGGAGATAGGTGAAATAATTTCTTTTTCATTAAAAGAAGTATAAGCAGGATTATAAAAATCTTTGCTTCTGGGGTCAGTGCAGAGTATTTCTAAAACACGTTGAATATCAGCACTTTCGTCGGTGTTGATAAGTCCTTGTCTGACAAGTTTTAGCATTGTTGGTTCGATGTCTTCTGGCTGATACAGATAGGAAAGAGCTTCGTGGAGCAAACTCCCTTTTCGAGCTTGAGCAAAGCGTTCAGAAGTTTCTTCCCGACTAATACGGGAAGCAATTTCCAGGCGATTTGTCCAATCCTTACTGATAAAACTATGGAGGATATAATCTTCTTTTATCTTTTTTTGCTCTTTGCTGGAATCAAGAATTGCCTTGTGATTGTGAATAGAAATATCTTCATTCCCAAAGGTATAGCTTGAAAGTTCAGGATAGCTAATACCTTGTTTTTCCATAATAATTTTGGCGAAAATACCGCTAAAACGTTCTGTTTGATGCTTTTTACCTAATGGAATGGCTAATATCAGATGTTCAACTGCTCTGGTAAGTGCCACATAAAGCAGATTGATATCGTCAATTAAGCTTAGTGCTTTTTCTTCCTGATATTTTTCTTCAATCTCCGGCAATTCACGTGCTAAGCTATTTTGCAAGGATAAAGGCAGTACTTTACTTTCGTAGCTATCGTCTAGAGAATACCAATAATCACTTTTTGTTAGTTTATTACTGCTGTCTTTAACGGCATAAATCAACACTTTGTACTGCAAGCCTTTGGATTTATGGATAGTAGAGATTTGAACAGCATCCATTTCAGCAGAAACGGAAATACCTGCATTTCTTCCTTTTTCTTCCCACCATTCCAATGCATCTGCAATAGCGTTTTTGCCATTTTGACTAAGTTCGAGGAGGTAGTCCAGCAGAAAATCTGTGAAAGGATCGGCTTTTTCTTCTAAGGAAAATAAGCGCATAATTTTTTCGCCTAAATCATAGACAGACAGCCAATTTTCGATGGATTGCAGTTTTTGTTGTATTTCTTCTTTCTTCAGTTGATTTTTAGGTAAAAATCCTTTTTGCAGATAGGATGAAATTTCAAAAGCTGCAATATCATTATCGGGATTGTGCAAGAAAGCGAAAACTGCCATGATAAAGCTTGCTTTTGGCGAGTTTCCCAACAGAAGTGATTCGGAAGAAATAACATCAATACCTTCGTAAAATAAAGCTTTGGCAATAAGACTGCCATCGTGGTTGGAGCGACAAAGTATGGCAATATCTTGCTTTTTTCTGCCTTTCTCCAATAAGGATTTTACCATCGGACAAAGCTTATTGCTGATAAGATTTGCATAGCTTTCTTCCTGAAAAAATTGTATGTCAACACAACCGCCTTCGTTGTTTTCGGGACTTTGCTGCTCAACGTCAGCATATACCTCTTCCAGCAGTTCTCCCATTACTTGTTTTTCCTTAAAAGTCTGGATTAGAGTAGCAAAAAAAGCATTGTTGAAATCAATAATTTCTTTTTTGGAACGATAGTTGAAAATGCGTTCTTCACAATGAAAAGCACGTTTTAAGACGGCTTCTCTTTCCAGTGTTAGCGGATTATTATCGGGATTTTCGATTTCTGGCAAACGGATAAACTGTGAAGCATTGCTATTTCGCCAACGGTAGATAGATTGTTTGGCATCACCCACAACAATATTGCGCCTTCCGTTGGCAAGGGAATTTTCCAGTAAGGGTAAAAAACTCTGCCATTGCAAAAAAGAAGTGTCTTGAAATTCATCAATCAGAAAATGCTGAAAATATTCACCCACACGCTCATAAATATAAGGACTGGGCTCGTTTTCGATAATGCTTTTGATGATTTTGTAAGTATCTGATATATGTACGATATTTTCTTCCTTTTTGTATTCCTGCATAATTTGCTGAATTTCTTTCATTACTGCTAAATACCAAATTTCTTTGTTAATAGCATTTCGGATAATGTATTCTTTGAAATTATCTTCAGCAAATTGCATATTTTCGGTATAGGCATTGATTAAATCTTCGCGCAATGCAATTTTTCCTGCATCTAAATGAACGGAAGCGTGAAAAATGTCCATTTCATCTATATTTTTCTGCATAGTGTTGGTAGGATGAACAGCTCTTTCCCAATCGGGAGAGGCACAGCGGATAAAATGGCTAAGCAATCCGCTCTTTTTCATCTCTTTAAAATCTTCGTGATCAAGGCCCGCTTTTTGGATTTTATCAATGGCTTTTTCGTAGCGTTGTAAAAATTCTGTTCTAATTTTTTGCAGTACTTCAAAATTCTGAGCAGCAATACGCACAAAATCTTCTTTTCTTAATTCTTTTAGCTTTTCTACTTGAATTTCAATCTCGTCTTTGAAAAGAAAACGTATTTTTTCACGTATATCTTTTTCTAATTCAATGCGTTCTTCGCTAAAAAGCTTTTGCTTAGTATATTCCAGAAAAATTCGTGTCAGATAATCGTCTTTTCCTATTTTATCTATTAATTGCTCAAAAACCGCAGCAACAATACTGTCTTCTTCCAATTCAATATTATACTGCATTGATAAATGTAAATCGAAAGCAAAAGAGCGCAGTATTCGTTGAAAAAAACTGTCAATGGTACTTACCGCAAAATCTCCATATTGATGTAAAATGCTTTCCAATAATCTTTTTGCCTTAGCACGAAATTCTGCTTCATCCATTCCTGTATTTTCTCTGATGGAGGATAGAATTTCATTGCTTTTATCTCCTGCTTTCTCATCAATAATTTCTTGCAGATAAAGGAGAATTCTTTCTTTCATTTCAGCCGCCGCATTATTGGTAAATGTAGTGCTGAGAATATTACGAAAACGGCTTGGTTTGCCAAGCGCAATTTGCAGATATTCCGATGCCAGCGTGGTGGTTTTACCTGATCCGGCAGAAGATTTATAAACAACAAATTGCGGTTTTGATTCCATTGAATATTAGTTTGTGATAAAAGTATAAAAAAAACAGATGCAGCAAAAGTTTTTTTTGATAATCCAAGATTAATTTCGATTAATTGCAAGCAAAATGTTAACCCGATGTTAAATGAGTTTTTTGTTTAAAACTTTATAGTATTTATCTGTCTTTTTGTAATTCCTGAAAAGACAGTGCTTTTGCAGCTTTTTTCTATGCTGAAAACGGATTGTTTAAAATGGAGAAAAGACTATTTTAAACTTTTGCTCTTTTTTTTAATCAAATGAGTAATAATTACATTATTAATAATAATGTGTTAAATTAAAGTTAATTGTTTGGAGAGTGATGTTTTTTTTATACTTTTGAGTAGGATTAAAATTAAAAAATAGAATTTCAATAGAGCATTGAAGTTTTATTATGATGTTAGGGTAACCAAAAAAATAGATATATGAATAAAGTTTTACTAAGTTTATCTCTTGTCTTTCTTTGTGCTTTTCAACTAAAGGCAAATAATCCCAATACCTTGTTATTTGGGTATATTTCAGAAGATCCTTCCACCTATTATGAAGTAATTGATTATCTAGCGGATATTGATATTGAAGTGATTGAATTTTGTGAAGAAGAAAAATTAATTCTTGTTCAGTTAAACGAAGATTATAAGGATTTTGCTCTTCTTTTTGAAGAATTAGAACGCTCTTTTGGAGGAAAATGCTACCAAAAAGGCGGTAAAATTGACGACGCCGGTCTGCCTGATATG
>CAZJZP010000136.1:0-6905 GCA_964550505.1 uncultured Prolixibacteraceae bacterium
ATCCCAAATAATTCCACCTCTTTCCTTTATCAACAACAAAAAAGAAGAGAACATAGTAAATATAAATATATCTGCTAAATATATTGGATTACCTAGAAAAGAATAGACCCTATCTTCACCTGCAGAATATTGATAAAGAGAATGTAAAAACAATGTAGCAGAAACAACTAACGTAGCTTTTAGAAAGTGCTCCCAGTCTTTCTCTTCAAAAAACAACATCATCAAAACTCCTATACTTATATAATAAAGTAACCAGACAATCCCCTCTGCTCTTTCTATATCTCCAGCTATTGCATTGAAATTAGGACTTGCAAACAAAGCACTTATTACAAATATAAGCGCGAACAATAGCATAGAAATAAAGATTGGATTTTTAGATAATTTTTTTAATCTATTGGAAATCCTATCTCTAAAGTCTTTGTTAAATAATAACCCTACAGCAAATATCGCCCACACCACAGTAATAACAAATCTAATAAAAAGACTCTTCCCTGTTATAAAAGGGAAGAAAACAGAAGAATCAACTATTAATGGGGTTATAGTTAAAGCTATTAATAAATATTTTATTGCCAAAATCATATTAACCTTATAATAACACGACAAAACACCTGAAATAAACGGCTCATCCAAGTGAGCCGTTTATTTTTCTACAAGTTACTCAATAAATCCCACCTCTCTTTCTCTGCCAAATCTATAATCACATCCATTTCATCTTTTTTAGATGGATTAAATCTTGCATAAGCACCAGCATTTCTAACAACCCCCTCTTTATCTTTCATAAATATTCTTCCATTTATAGCAGATATATAATAAGAATCTCTTGGATGTATGACTATCAACCTCTCAAATATCTCAGCCAATTTCTCATACTGCCCCCAAGCCTTATAAAGAGCTATCATATTGTTCAAATCAGTCTCATTTAATATGTTTATACCCTCCTCTCTTGCTAAGTCTAATTCCTCCTGAGATTTTTCTCTATACTCTTGTTTTAGATTTTCATAACCTGGATAATCTGCAGCCACAGCCAATATCAAAGCGTAATAATAATGAGCTCTGTAAACCTTGTCATCCATCTCAATAGTCTCTCTTATCTCATTAAGTGCTTTCTCTATTTCTCCTTTAACAGCTAAATCAAATGCTTTTTGATATAAAAGAGTTTGACGATTAGGAGAAAACTCTAATCCTTTTTCAATATAATATAAAGCCTCATCTGCAAAAATCTGATTGATTTTAGCTTTTTCTGTATAAACCTCCGACAAGAGTAGATAATTCCTTGGTTCGTAAGGTTCTTTTTTTATTATCTCTTCCATTGATTTTATAGAAACATCTGTTAAAGGAGTGAACTCTTCTCTAGCAAAAAGCCCATTATCATGCAAAAATTGCATAAACATAGCTCGTATCGTCAATTGGGAATAATTATATGGTTCTAAAAATTTATTAGAAGCTTCTAACATCTTCTCTCCATTTCTCATCCCTTCAATTTTTTTATACTCATATCCTTGCTTAAATGGAACAAATACCCAGCTATACAAGGAATAAAAAAGACCAATTAACACAACTACAAATAAGATTATAATTGATAGAGAATTTTCTTTTTTATCTCCTTCGTGGAAATTTTGATTTTCTTCAATGTCTTTAGAATTAAAATAATCTAATATCGTTAAGGCAAGCAATGTAGAAAAGAATAAATTGCTAATAATCTGATCAAAAACAAATAGATTTTGAATAAAATAAGTAGTCCATATACCTAATATAATTATAGGTTGATGAATATTGCCGTCACTCTTTTTTCTATTTAATATAGACTTTATTAAATAAATAACCACAAACGACCACAGCAAAGAATAGGTTATTAAGCCCACCAACCCTTGCATTACAGCAACATCGGCAATTTTATTGTGAGCCCTATCAAACCAAGATTTTTCATACCTACCAAACTCAGGATTATAATATTTGTTATAAGCGATATTGAAATTTTCAGGACCCCACCCCAAAACAGGCTTCTCTTTAAAGGCACCCCGACTTGATTGCAACGACAAAACCCTAGTTCTTATAGTTGGACTATCCGCTGAAATTTGAACTACCCTACTTAATCCTGGGACTTTTTGCCATAACTCAAAACCTCTAGTAAGAAAAATGCCTGTGCAAAAAATTACACCTATTAAAATTAGAGAAATAACAGAATATTTTATTTTTTTATTTTTTGATATTAGAGAATAGACAACCCCAACAAAGAAAATACCTGCAATCAAAGCAAGAATTGCACCTCTTGTTTGAGTCAAAAATATTGTTAAAACAAAAAGAACAAATAAAACTAGAGAAATAGCCCTCCATATTTTTGATATTTTTTCTTTCAATAATTTACCGCTTGATAAAATCAAAGATAAGCCAGATAAAAATATAAGATAAGTTGCAAAAAATGTTGGATTTCCTATAAAAGATCCAGGCCTAGGATACGGTTCAACAAAACTAAAGGTTTTTATTCCAATAAATTGAAGGATTGCAAACACAGATACTATTCCACCAACTAAAATACTTCCTTTAAGGTATTTTGACCAATCTTTATTTTCAAACAAAAACAAAAATCCTAAAAACAAAGCGAAGTAATGAATCATTCCAAAAACACCTTCATTTCTTTCAATAATGCCCCAAAATGCTCTATATTTATTTACTGCAAAAATCGCACTTATCACGTAAGAGATTAGAAATAAACCGAAAGCTATAAATACAGGATTTTTTAAATATCTCCAAAAATCATCTTTTTTATAAGATTTTTTTATTAACTTTACAAATCCTAATAAAATCAATACACATAATAATACTTCAGCAATAAAAAATAAAAATGTCGCCTTGCCAAAAGCATAGGGATAAGGCAAAAAAGTGATGACTATTAAAGGAGTTATTGTAGTTGCCATGAGTAACCATCTCCCTGTTTTTGTAAGTATATTTTCAAATTTTGAAAGCATTGATTTATTTTAAATAAAAAACAACTCTAATACAAATTACTTCTCCACAACAAAACCGCCCAAATGGGCGGTTTTGTCTTTATCTAAACTCTTACGAGTACTAGCTAACTATGAAGTTAGTTTGTAACTGTAACAGTTGTAGATGGGAAGGTCTCAACCTTATATCCATTTGCCCAGTCTGTTGATGACTCTGAGTGACTTGTTGCAGAGTTATCTGACCAAATAAATGATGGATCTTCGTCATCAGCTGCGCCAGCAACTGTTGAATATGTTGTTGCTGCAACCTTTGAAGATTCATTTCTTAGAAGGTATGAAGAGATATATGCACCTCCAACAGTTGAGCTAAGATCGCTAGCTGTTAGATATACACGATATGTCTTTGAACTTCCTGCTGGAATTGTTTGTTCGCTTGTGAAGTAAATTCCAACTTGATCGGAGCTTCCTCCAGTTATGTTAGCGCCTCCGTCTGAAACCGTAGCCAATGTAACTGTGTCATTTGTTGACAAGTCACGAACTGTTACGTTTGAAGTTGAAGGGTTTGTAATTGTTGCCCCTGTAGCAGCAACGTTAAGAGTAAACATCTTGAATGATACTTGCTCGTTAGCGTTTGCAGCGACTGTAACTTCAGCCACAGCTGTTGAACCAGCTGCCAACTTGTTTGAAGGAGCTGCGATTGTAAGAGTTGGCTCTGTCTTGTAGACAACCATCTCACTACCTGTAGCAGCTGTTACTCCTGTGTCATTACCACTAGCACCTGTTGCTCTGAAGTCTTCTCCAGGACCGCCGTCACCAACAACAGTAACATACACTGATGCACCACTGTCAGCACCTCCAGCGATTGTGTTTACAACACCTTTAACAACAAGGTTCTTTGTAGCATCTTTAGCGATTGTCCAGTCCAATCCTTCAATAAAGGCAACACCGGCAGTATTACCTGAACCGGTAACTGTATATCCAGCTGCTTGACCGATTTGAGCACCATCAACGTAAAGTTTAATTACTGGTACTTCATCGGCTGCTGCAGTAGATGTAGCAGTTGCAGTTCCTGACTCGTTTACAAGAATCTGCATTTTATCAACTGTCATTGCCTCGTTTGTTGAAGTGAATCTGAATTCACCAAGAACTGACTCTTCTCCTGTAACAATAATTTGTGATTTGTTAGATGCACTTGAAGGAGCAGCTACAACACTAATACTTCCTGCGGTTGTAATTGTGTGTTCAACTGTTGCTCCTGAGTTTGCAGTGCTTCCAGATATTGTTACTGAATTTCCTTGTGAATCATAAGCTGTAACATCTGTTAATGCATTTACATAAACGCTATAAACGTCTGTGTCTGTAGCATCAGCAGAAATACTTCCTTTAACAGTCAAAACTTTTGTCTCTCCCTTTGAAAGATTCAAATCAAGATTGTCAAAAGTAGCTGTTAATGAGCTGTCTAGTGATTCATAATCAGAAATTATTGTAGAACCATCCCACAAAGCAAGGTTTTGAAGCTCACCTGTTGTAAGTGTTCCTGTGCTTGAAGTTGCATAAACTTTAATAGAATCAACTTTTGAAGCATCTGCAACAGCTCTCAAGCTCAAACCTACCAAAGAAACGTTAGATGTTCCTTGAACGTAAGTTTGTGATGTTGGTGTAGCAGATAACTGCAAGTCAACTGAAGGAACTTGCACTGTTTGTGTGTTTCCTACAGCGTTATCACCAACAATGTTGGATGTTGACACGTATGTGTTGTTATCCAAGTTTCTGATATCGTTTGATTGGAATGAATCCAATGTAACTTTAATTGTGTCACTTGTATCATTATCTGAATCAACGTCAACAGTTACTTTGAAGTGTTTTGATTCACCAGCATTTATGTTGATTGTGTCTGTAAACACTTGTGTTGTTGTTGTTGAAACATCAACAGCACTTGTAACTACAGAGCTTGAATCAACGTCCCAAACTTTGAAATCATTAAATCCTTCTCCGGTTATAAGGTTTGTAGTTGTCATGCTGAAACGCAAGTTTTTAATTTCAATATTGTTCTGTGAAGAAATATTGAAGTCAAAGATTTTTACGTCTTGTGCATTTTTAGCTATATCGCTAGCTGCAGGACCGTTTAATGTAACAGTCACCTCAGCACCTTGAAGTGTTAATGTATCTCCTTCTGATGAAGTGTCAAAGCTTGTGATTGTAGGTGTTACTCCATATCCGTAAGTAGCACCAATTGCTTCTATGTCAGCAGAGCTGTCCATGTAAAAGACAACTGTATCAGCTGATCTTGCTGAACCGGCAATATCTCCGTAAAGCTTGAATGTCCTTTGTTGACCTTTTTCAAGTGTATAAGGAGAACCGAATTCTAATGTTACAAGATCTTGGTCACCAATTGATGAAGCTGTAGCAACAACATCACCACCATATTTCAACTCAAAGTTGCTTAGGTAGTCATTACTTATTGTTCCACCCTCTGTTAGTGACAAACGTGTGATTTCAACATCTTCTGTTGAACCAGCTGTTAACGTTATATTTGCTAACAATGCGTCTGATTGTCCAATATTTGGATTACTTGGAGCTGCGCCGTCATCAACGATTATGCTTCCAATTGTTACACCTGAAACATTCATTTCATTACCTGTTAGGGCACTTCCTAATGAAATGTCTCCTGATGCATCAATCAATTTGAATCCATTTGAATTGTTAGATGTAGCGCTTGAGCTTACATCAACAACCAACCTATATGTTTCTGTTCCACTGATGTCCAAGCCTAGATTTGGGAAGTAAATCTGGTTTGTTGTGGAGTTAACTGTCTTACTGCTTGTAAGACGTGTTGCTCCTTTGTACAAATAAACTCCTCCAATATCTGATGAACTACCCAATCCTACACGTTTGAATGTAAGACTATCAACTGTTCCGCTTCCTGTGATGTTAAACTTCAAAAAAGTAACACCTGTTGAACCTGCGGGAACTGCAGTTGATGATGGGTTGCCAGAAGCCAATGAGAATCCAGATGTTGTAGGTGTTGTTGTTCCTCCACCTGTTTCACCTGTTCCTGTTCCTGTTCCTGTTCCAGCATAGTTAGAAGCAATGTAGCTTCTTGTGATAGGACCGAAGTAACCAACTGCTGGACTAATTCCATTAGCTGCTTGGAAAGTTGCCAAAGCTGCTTTTGTCAATTGTCCAAAATATTCAGATTCGTTACCTGCTGATCCTGCTCCACTTGCTGCAACTTGAGCACCGTGACCATTTAGGAATTGTTGCAATGCTTTTACATCTGCTCCTGTTGAACCAAGTGTGAGGTCTCTGGTCCAGTTATAAAGAGCTCCTCCTGATGTAGTTCCACCTGTGTTAGCTAACTGTGATTGCAATGCTGTTATTTGTGCTAGTAAAGCTGAAATTTGAGCTTGAAGCTCTTCAACTGTAGCAGCACCAGCAGGCATTGTGAACACAGCAAAAGTTGCTAAAGCAAGTGTAAACACTGCAGCGTTCTTTAAGATTTTTTTCATATCTTTCTTTCTTTGTTAATTTAATTTTAATTTTGTAATTGATTTGTTGGATAAAAATTATCCAACGGATTTTTGATAGTCATTTGCAACATTCTATTATCGACCCGCTTCTTCATCGGTGAGGACGAATAAGCAAAGCGAATAAAAAGACAAAGACTCTTATTGCATTTAAATTTTTTGTGTTCTGTGAGTATAAAATAAAAAACTCACTTGCGTCCAAGTGAGATGGTAAACATATTGGTGCATCAAAACCGATACATTGGATATGTTTATAAGTCCTCCTCACACTTGACCTAATGGTCAAATAGAACTCATATTTATTATATACAGAATGTTCTAAATATTCAATACTTTGTGGCTAAATAGCACACAAAACACCCTGTATGCTTATTACAACGAGATTAAATTAAAATGGTTACGCCTTTTTTATATCAATAGATTTTAAGCTATTGAT
>CAZJZP010000137.1:0-6879 GCA_964550505.1 uncultured Prolixibacteraceae bacterium
CTTGTGATGAAAATTCTGGATTAGTAGTATTGAAAAAGAAAGTAAAATATGAAGTAACTGGCACTTCTAATCATTATACGATTAGATATTATGATGAAGATGGAGATTATTTGACAACAGAAGTTCGAGATGATTGGGAATATGAATACAAGGGGAAAGCAAACCGTTATTTATATTTATCTGCCACCAATAACGAAGATTTTGGAGAAGTAAGGGTGAAAATTTATGTCAATAATAAATTATTGTATTCGGATGATAACGAACTCCCTGGTGGAATTGCTAGTGTTTCAGGATATTTGTAAAAAAAAAATATTTACTATAAAAGAAAAGCTGACTTTTTAGTCGGCTTTTTTTATGCGCATTGGTTTTTGAAGTTTAATTCTAGGAGATTGTCAAATAGCAAGTTGAAAAAAAACCAGCGATTTTGTTATGCTGAACGAAGGGAAGCCTTTCAGAGTGAGAGTTAGATTGAGCCCAAGAAAAAGTTAGAAAGTGGGTTTTTGATGAAAATTTCTTTTCTCTCAAAATTCTCTTGCAATATAGAATAAACAATTTTTACCGCAAAGAGCGCAAAGGATTCGCAAAGCACCGCAAAGAAATTAACTCAGCGGTTCTCTGCGAAAAATCTCTGCGTAACTCTGCGGTAAAGAACAAATCCAGTGATTTTCTCATGCTGAATGAAGGGAAGCCTTTCAGAGTGAGAGTTAGATTGAGCCCAAGAAAAAGTTAGAAAGTGGGTTTTTGATGAAAATTTCTTTTCTCTCAAAATTCTCTTGCAATATAGAATAAACAATTTTTACCGCAAAGAGCGCAAAGGATTCGCAAAGCACCGCAAAGAAATTAACTCAGCGGTTCTCTGCGAAAAATCTCTGCGTAACTCTGCGGTAAAGAACAAATCCAGCGATTTTGTTATGCTGAACGAAGTAAAGCCTTTCAGAGTGAGAGTCAGAGTGAGCCCGAGAAAAAGTTTGAACCGAAGTTTTTAGCTTCGTTCTTGCTTTTCTTCTGCTAGATTTTTCCGAGGCAGAGCTTTTTGCACGCATTTACTCCGTAGGAGTTAAATATTAATAGCAAAAAGAACCCAAGAGAAAAACCTTACTCCGTTAGGAGTTAAACAATAAAAAGTTATTCGTGGGCTTGCTTTCTTGCATTTTTTTGTGGAAGTGCGTAGAAACTGACCGCTATTTTTTATCATTATTAATAATTATTAGAGTAAATATAATAGATCCCAAAGCTGAAAGTATTGCATATATGGGAATGTTATGATATGTATCTTCCCAATTTAATGGTTTTGCTGGACTTGGAGTTAAAGGACCATCGCTTGTAATAAATTTTTCATAAAAAATTTGAAAAGCAAATATTACTAAAAAAATAATAATAAAATGCTTTAGCTTTTTTTTATTCATAATTTTTAAGTTTATTCTTTAGCTTTTATTACAGTTTGATTATTATCGATGTTTGTGTATGTTTTTTATAAGAAGAATCACTTTCAATAATATATTCATAGTATTTCTCATCTTGTGTAACACCATATGCGGGGAAAATTGACGCCCATTCATAGGATGTTTTTGTTGAAAAAAAACATAAGATATGCAATTACGATAATAAACATAAATATCCAAATTCTTACATAAATACTAAATATTTTAACAAGCCTATTGAATAACATATATAATATTGAATATCCATGTGAATAAAAATACAATAGAAAAAATTAATATTTTCATTAAATTATCAGATTAATCAATAGTCATGTTTGAAATTTCCTCTTTTGTTTGTTGTATTTCTTTGCTTTTTGATAGCCAAATATACGGTTTTTTATAAATATGCAAGGAATTTTTTCGGTATAAAAAGAAAAGGCTGCCTTTCAGACAGCCTTTTGCATTAAACGATGCTAATCTTTTCTTTATTGAATTTGTATTTTCTCAATGTAGGAGTTTTCTTTCGAGCGTATTTCTATAAAATACAAGGCTTTAGAAAGATCGTTAACAGCGATGCTAAATATATTATTTCCGCTGTTTACTTCTAATTCTTGTGTTTTCACAACTTGTCCTAATTGATTATACATAAATAGGCTTAGTTTTTCATCCATTCCATCTTTAATTTCAACATAGAATGCATTGCTAGTTGGATTAGGATAAATACTAATTCCCATATCCTCGTTTGTCATTATTCCTGTACAAGTTTCATAGGTAATAGTAATGTCATCTGTTCCGGGACATGCATTTCCGTCTGTAACGGTTACTCCGTATGTTTGCGGTCCTGCGGTAGGAGAGGATACTGTTAGCTGATGTGTGCTAGAAGTTCCGCCACTCCAAGTGTAAGATGAGAATCCTGTTCCTGCATCCAATGTAACGGGTACATTGATACAGAGATTAAAATCACTACCAAGATCAACAATGGGAACAGTATCAACTTGTATAGTATAAGTAATACTATCTTTTTCGCCGCAGGTATTTTCAACCACTAATTTTACATCATGTGTTCCTGTTGGGAAGTTGATAGACGGGAAAATATGTGTAGAATTAGGACTGGAACCGTTTTGGAAAGTCCAGAAATAAGTGCTGGCATCATTTGAAATACTTCCGTCAAATTGAATATCTATTCCGTCGCATAAAGCAGAAGGATAAGTGAAGTCAGCTGTAGGAGGATTATCAACATAAACTGTTATGGAAACATCATTTGTACACGTTCCATTATCTCCTTCAACGGTATAAGTTGTTGTTGCAGTAGGAGTTGCAATAGGATTAGCAATATTTGGATTGTTTAAGCTTGCTGTTGGTGTCCAACTGTAGTTTGTCGCTCCACTTGCTGTTAATTGGGTTGAATTTCCATTACAAATAGTATCATTAGCAGAACTTATAGTCAAACTAGGTCGTGCATTTACCGTAACACTAGCGGAGTCAATATCATAAAAACCACAAGTGTTGTATGATACTAAATACTGCGTATGTGTCCCTGGTGTATCAAATAATACTGTCGGATTGAGTGTTGAAGTTGTATCTGTGGTGGAACCGTTAAAATACCATTTTGCAGTAGTTTGATTAGTACTTGCTGCAGAAGAAAAGCTAATATAATCTCCTTCGCAAATAGTACTACTTGCAGGACTGGCACTAGCGGTGATAGGATAAGTAGTAGCATAAGCAAAAACCCAAGTGTTCATTTCGGTAGTTGTGTATGTGGTAAAATCTTCCCATGAACCACTATTAGCAAAGTTATAACTCCAAAGCGTATTCGATCTTCCGGGAACAGTGGATAAATTTTGATTAGTTCCTAAGCAAACGGTATCTCCATTAGCATGAATTAAACTAAACCCAATAAAGAAATCACCCGCTGGCAAAGCAATAGGACTACCAAAGTTTACTCTAGTAGGATAAATTCCGGTTCCAGTAATATTGTCTTCGATTACTTCTATTGGCACATTTTGAGAAGCGAGAATGGAACCCGGAGATCCGCCTGTTCCTGTTGCATCCCAAATGGTAGCGGTGATATAAGAAGAAGAATTATTTGTTTCTCCAATAACAAAGAAGTAATCTACGTATTGAAGATAGGTTCCACTAGGATATGAGTTAGTGAATTTATCTGCCCATTTTGTTGCCTGATATCCGTTATGACCGGGTAAATATCCATTTCCACCACTAAAAGGTCTGTAATACAATGGATCTCCATCTTGAATATTTGAAATAGTATCACAACCACTTGGAGGAACAACCGTAATATAGCCATTTTTTGTTTCTGTGTCATTTCCGTAAGTGTTAGTAACGGTTAAACTAACATTATAAGTTCCTGGAGTGTTGTAAGTGATTGCAGGTGGATTTTGTCCGTTGTATGTGGCAGGTGTACCACCACTAAAAGTCCACGACCAAGTCGTAGGGTTATACATACTTAAATCAGTAAAATCTACACTTCCTCCTGTATAAACCGTTGTGATATTTGCTGAAAAATCAGCTAAAGGTGCATTGGTTAATGTTCCTGAAACACAAGCCATAGCGGCAGCTGCATCAATTCGTCCTGCTCCCAATTGTCCGGTATATGAAGGATTCTGAGAACTAATATCAGTACAAGAAGAAGTAAGGCAGTTGATAAGATCTGTTTGACTTAAGCCGGGATTATAAGAAAGCATTAAACCGCATAAGCCAGCAACTAGGGGACTTGCCATGGAAGTTCCCGACATATATGCGTAGTTGTTTCCTGGAACTGTACTAGCAATATTTGTTCCTGGGGCACTCACATCAATATACGATCCGTAGTTGGAAAAACTGGATTTTTGGTCGCTACTGTTAGTGGAAGCAACACAAACAACATTATTGTATGCAGCAGGATAGAATTGCGTTGAAACATTATCGTTTCCAGCAGCAGCAACAATTATAGATCCTTGACTGTAAGCATAATTAATCACATTTTGACCGGTACTTGAGTATGAAGGACCACCCCAAGATAGGTTTATTACATCAGCTCCAGCATTAGCAGCGTAAATGATTCCATCATATCCATTGGTAACGGAATTTGATCCAGCTGAATTTTTTGTTGCTTTAACAGCAATAATGCTGACACCAAAACCTATTGATGCAACACCAGTATTATTGTCTGTAGTTGCTCCAACAGTTCCGGAAACATGTGTCCCATGGTCGAAAGTACTGTTAGGTGGATTTGGATTATTGTCATTATCTCCTGCATCCCATCCATTAATATCGTCAATATAACCGTTTCCGTCATCATCAATACCATTTCCAGGGATTTCTCCGGGATTTGTCCAAATACTTGCTGACAAATCTGTATGTGTTCTGTCAACAGCATTATCAACTACTGCAACAGTTATGGAAGAGCTCCCAAAAGAGTAATCCCAAGCAGCAGCTGCGTTGATTTTGAATAATCCCCACATGTAAGTTGTTGAGTAATACGTGTCGTTAGGATTATATGTTGTATAACACATCGGTACTTTTTCTGCATATTCTACTGCTTCTTCAGCTTCTAGTAAATTAATGATTTTTTCCACATTTTGGATGTCGTAAAACTCCAATAGATAAGTGTTTTGTAATTTTTCGCAGCCTTTTGCAGCATGAAAAGGGCGAGATAATTGTTTAAACTCAAACTGAGTGGAAATATCCTCTAGAAACCCAAGCGTTTTTAACGGCAAATCTAGTGGATTTTCTACCTGATTACCATCAATAGATGTTGTTTTCATTACAGGATATTCAGCTTTTACTTTAAACCAAATTTGACCATCTTGCCATAATGCTTTTTCTTCTTGAGAAAATAGGCAAGTAGTCATAAAAATAAATGTGAATAAAAAAAGGAGATTTTTTTTCATTGCTTTAAAATTTTAGAAATTTATGTTGTATAATTATAGACAAAACTATTGTGTTAAAGTTGTATTACTACATAAGAAATTGAATGTCAGAACCTGGTTCGACTTCTTCTTTCTCTTTGCCATATTGAAAAATACGCATGCTGTGCGCTCCTTTAAGTTCAAGTTTATTTCCTTCCACTTGCAATAAACAAGCTTCACGTAATCCAACAACTGTCATTTTTCTGTTGACAACTAAAAATTCATCAATACGTTGCTCGCGTGTTTCTCCACCGTGTCCTTCGGGATTTTTATCCAAATAATGCGGATTTATTTGAAAAGGAATAAGATTCATACAGTTAAAACTTTCCGGTTGATAAATTGGCATATCGTTGGTAGTCATTAAACTCGGACAAGCAACATTTGAACCAGCGCTCCAACCCATATAAGGCATTCCATTTTCTACTCTTTCTTTAATAAGATTCATGATTTTATATTCGTGTAATTTTCCTACTAAATGAAAAGTATTTCCTCCTCCAACAGCTATTGCTTCTGCATTTTTAACAGCTTCAACAGGATCGGCAGCATGATGGATAGATGTTATAGCGTATCCAAGTTTGTTAAAAACACTTGCTACCTTTTGTTCATACACATCATAAGAAGCATTCAAGGATTCTTCGGATAAACCAACACCTGCATAAGGAATAAAAAGGATTTCTTTGCAGCTTTCTGTTGAAAGAAAGTCGCTGATATATTGCTGTGGCCATCCTAAATAAGCTTCACCTGCCATGGTTGAATTGCTAATTAATAATAGTCTTTTTTGCATAATGGTTAATTTTAGTTAGTATATTTTTATTTGTGTATCTTTATCCAAGTAATTATTGTGCAATTTAAAGAAGCGAATATAGTATTTTTTTTTAAAACAGACAACATCCTATGTTATTTTGCGTATAAAGAAAGCATAAAAATGAAGCAATGCTGAAGCAATTAAATCAAATGCTGGAATCTATCACAACTATGTCAGGAACAGTTGAGATGATTGCTATTATTGTTTTTCTGATATTGACTGGAGGCGGGATTATCGCTTATCTTGCCTTAAATGAAATTCAGGAAATCAAGAAAATTAAGCATATGTTTCAGATTGACGATTTCAAAAAAATTTGGCAAGAATCATATTTGCAATACTATGCAATTGTTCATCAGCAAGAAGATAATGAGCTGGATAATCGTTTGTTGGAAAACAGAAAACAAATTATTATTCATGCCGGAATTTTAGGCGGTGAAATTTGTGTCGCATTATTACAATTAAATAGCCTGATGATTAAAACCAAAAAAGAAAATTATCCCATTGAAGCATTGACAAAAGAATTTTGTCAAACACAGCAAAAAATATTGAAAGGAAATTATAAAATACGCTTTACCAAAAGAGAATTGACGATTCTGAAAGATGAATTTTGTGCATATTAGTTTTCTTTTTTACTTCTTAATGCCTTTTTTAGTGATGCATAATCTAAGTAATAAAATACTTTCAAGGTAAGAATATTTTGCTGTGGAGATTGAAAACTTTGACTAATATTATCGAAATAATTATG
>CAZJZP010000138.1:0-6870 GCA_964550505.1 uncultured Prolixibacteraceae bacterium
ATTTTCGGTAAGAGACATTAATTTTTATAGACATTAAAGCCCTTCGGGCTTTTTGCTTTATAAAAAAGTAAATTCAACGCTTTTTCTGATGCGAATGTGTAAGTAAGCAAAGCGAGCTCATAAACTCGGTGCTCCGCACCTAATATTTATAGTACTTTGTATTCCCTAGTGCGACATTCATACTTTTCCTGTATCTTTTAAGCAGCAGCGCTGCGAAAGATTTATAATTTAGCACTAAACAAAACAATTCAAGGTGCAGCGCACCGAAATATTAGAGTTAATCATCAAAAAAATGGAATAAATAATTGTAGTTATAATTGACATCATATTTCGATGAAAACCATTCAATCATTCTACTCAAAGCTTCGTCTATTAAAAATCAAACTAATATAAGTCTTTGCGCTTTATTAATTACCAAATCGTCAAGTTCGACATTGTAAAAAGGGTCAGTTATATAATCTTCCATTTTTCAAAATAATATATAAAGCTGCCGCTTCCTTTATATTCTGTTTCTCTATGCCTAATAATTAGCAGGTATCTTTCTTTGTTTAGCATTTTCCAACAATCAAATGTTGCAATATGATCTGCATTTATCTTCTCGTTTATTTTCGATGCATACATAGTTTGAAAATTATCAACTCGATGTATTAGGAGTTCTTTATAATAAACATCAAAATTTACAGTACAACTCTTTATTGTATATGAACTATCGTACAGGTCATATGATACAATATTTGTATTGGTTTCTTCTATATCTATTTTGAAATCTTTAATATCCTTGAAATCAGTCCGTTTACCTTTTTTAATTAAATTATATTTTTCCAGACTGTCAGTAGGTAGGGAGTCAAATCCTAAATAATTATTACTTGAAACATAATACCAACTTGAGATTTGTGTTATTGTGTCTGAATCTGCAGTGCGAGTAATTACACGCCATTGCGTCTTTTTTATTCCATTAGTGTCAGAAATAGAAAACCCTCCAAGCAAAATTGTATCTCCATTTTCAGAAAATAGTATAATATCATTGTGCTTTCTATCCTGACCGAATAAGTTTGCAAACATAAAAAAAGCCATTATAGTAAATAGTGTCTTCATTAATTGACTATATCTTCTTAGCATTTTATCCTTTGTTCATCCCCCAAAAATATAAAATATTTTTAATATCTTAAAGAAAAAAGGGCGTTTTTTTGGGGATAGCTGAGAATTATGCTCTATTTTTCTTATTCCTGCTCTTTTCCGTTAAGCCTTAACTCAGCTGCTGTTTCTTTTTATTTGCTTTCCACCATTCACCCTTTGGAATTTGCTTTTTACCCTTCGGAAAACCAAAAATACCCTGTGGAATTTACTTTTCAGCCTTCGGAAAACCAAAAATACCCTGTGGAATTTGCTATTTACCCTGTGGAATTGCTAAAATACCCTGTGGAATTTGCTATTTACCCTGTGGAATTGCAAAAATACCCTTCGGAATTTGCTTTTGAGCCTTCGGAAAACTAAAAATACCCTTCGGAATTTACTTTTCAGCCTTCGGAAAACCAAAAACACCCTTCGGAATTTGCCATTTTTTTCTTAAGATAGCATTATTTATGACTATTTAATAAAACCATTAAAACGCTTCTAAATAAATGCTCCATTTTATAGCCCTGGGGTTAAACCCTGAGCTATGTCCATTATAACAGTAATTTTCAATGGATTTATCCATTTTTCTAGTAATTCAAATTCTAAAGCAAAACAGAAAAAATAGTGCAAGCAAAAAGCTTAAAAAAAACTTAAAAACTAATCCTTTTTTAAAAAAATCCCTAGCTATTTTCCTAAACCTAACCTTAAAATGCAAAAGCATTTCTCTGAAATACTGTATCTTTCTGCATTAACAAACTTTAACGACTACTACTCAAATATTAACACCATTTCGCTGCTCAACAACGTATATTTGCAGCAGAAAAACCCGAAAATTACAGATATGGAAACTACTGACATCAAAATCTTAAATGAAAAGATTGAGAGAGAAAGTGCCTTTGTTGACATTGTCAGAAACGAAATGGCAAAACTCATTATTGGTCAACAAAACATGGTTGACAAATTGCTTATTGCCTTGCTTTCCAACGGACATATCCTATTGGAAGGTGTCCCGGGACTTGCAAAAACACTCGCAATTAGCTCGCTGGCAAACCTTATTGACGCTAAATTTAGTCGTATTCAGTTTACTCCCGACTTACTCCCTGCCGACCTTGTCGGTACGATGATTTACAGCCAAAAAAACGAAGAATTTACCGTTCGCAAAGGACCTATTTTTGCAAATTTTGTTCTTGCTGACGAAATCAACCGTGCTCCCGCAAAAGTGCAATCCGCTTTACTAGAAGCCATGCAAGAACGTCAAGTAACCATTGGCGATCAAAGCTATGCTCTTCAGGAACCCTTTTTGGTTATGGCAACTCAAAACCCCATTGAGCAAGAAGGAACCTATCCCTTGCCCGAAGCTCAAGTTGACCGTTTTATGCTGAAAGTCGTTATTAATTATCCGAAAAAAGAAGAGGAAAAATTAATTATTCGACAAAATATTGGTTTAGTAAAACCCACTAACAATAAAGTGCTCAAGCCAGAGGATATTATTAAAGCCAGAGCCTTAGTTAGAGAAGTCTATGTAGATGAAAAAATTGAAAACTATATCACCGATATTGTCTTTGCAACACGAAATCCCAAAGAATACCAACTAGAAAAATACGAAAACATCATCAGCTATGGCGCTTCACCTAGGGCAAGCATCAATCTTGCTTTAGCCGCAAAAGCTTACGCTTTTATCAAACGACGGGCATACGTTTACCCCGAAGATGTGCGTGCTATTTGCCACGATGTAATGCGACACCGTATCGGCTTAACTTACGAAGCTGAGGCTGAAAATATCAGCAGCGAAGATATAATCAATGATATCCTCAATACTGTCGAAGTACCTTAAAAAAGGAGGAAATCATGCGCAGTAAAGAAATTTTCGCCAAAGTCAAAAAAATTGAAATCAAAACACGGGGACTTAGCAATCAAATATTCTCCGGACAATACCATAGTGCATTCAAAGGTAAAGGAATGGCTTTCTCCGAAGTCAGAGAATACCAATACGGTGATGATATCAGAAGCATCGACTGGAACGTAAGTGCACGTCTTAACCATCCCTTCGTCAAGATTTTTGAAGAAGAAAGAGAACTTACAGTAATGTTGCTTATCGATGTTAGCGGCTCCTGCGAATTTGGAACACAAGAACAACTCAAAGAGGAAATGATGACCGAAATTGCTGCCGTCCTCTCCTTCTCTGCTATTCAAAACAACGACAAAGTCGGTGTGATTTTTTTCAGCGATAAAATTGAAAAATTTATTCCACCGCAAAAAGGAAAAAAACACATCTTACGTATTATTTCCGAATTAATAGACTTCAAACCCGAAAGCAAAAAAACAGACATCAGCGAAGCGCTGCGGTATCTAACAAATGCACTTAAGAAAAGATGTACAGCCTTTGTTTTTTCCGATTTTCAAGATGAAAACTACGATAAAGCTTTTGGTATTGCTTCCAAAAAACACGATATTATTGCCATAGATATTTATGATAAAAAAGAAAGAAGCATCGGAAATCTGGGTTTAATGCAAATCCTTGATGCAGAAACAGGCAAAATTCAATGGGTCAATACCGCTTCAAAAGCTTTTCAAACAGCACAAAAAACACAATTTGATGCTATTGCTAATTACAAGAAAAAAGTAATGCTCAAACACGGCATTGATATGCTAAGCCTAGAAACAGGAACAGATTATATTAAAGGATTAATCAAACTATTTAAAATTAGAGAAAGTCGTTATTAATCAATGAAAACAATGAAAATACTCAAACATATTTTACTTCTTTCACTACTTTTTCAGCTGCTTTTTGCGCAAGCTCAAGATTATTCTGCTTCGGCAAAAATAGACCGGAAAAGCATTACTATTGGTGATCAAACCTACTATACTCTTAGTTGTGCTTATCCCAAAAATGCAACAGTTGAATGGCCTGAACTGCAAGATACTTTAGTAAATGGAATAGAAATTTTAGGAATGCCCACAATCGACACTGTGGAAGAAAGCAATGCAAACATACATTTATCAAAAAAATACCTAATCACTTCCTTTGATTCAGCACTATATCATATTCCTGCTTTAAATTTCAAGCTTTATTACGACCGAGATACAACAGTTCATGAATTTTACAGCGATTCCCTGTTTTTACAGGTACTAAGCGTTGAAGTGGACACTTCAGCAGCAATTAACGACATTCATCCACCTTACAAAGAACCACTTCGTTTAAAGGAAATAATGCCTTGGATTATTGCTGGAGTTTTACTGCTGGCAATAATTGTTTTTCTAATCTATTATCTTAAAAAACGCAAAAACAATGAAGGCATTTTTACTATTAAGGAAAAATATATTCCTCCACACGAAAAAGCCTTAGCTGCCTTAACCAAAATCAAGGAAAATCAACGCTGGAAAAAGGATGAAATCAAAGAATACTACACAGAATTAACCGATGTCATAAGGGAATATATTAGTGAACGTTTCCAGTTTGATGCGATGGAAATGATTAGCGGAGAAATAATTGCTGCTATAGAAAATGAAATCGAAAACATACAACGTCAGAAACTACAACAATTATTACTCCTTGCTGATATGGTAAAATTTGCAAAACTGAAGCCACTACCCGACGAACACAGCAAATCACTTCAGCTTGCCTTTGATTTTGTCCTTGAAACAAAAATAGAAGAAGACAACAAAACAGAAGACAACGAAAACAAAGCTGCTGAATCAGATAATAAAGAAGTTTTGGATAACAAAAAAAAGGAGGGAAATAGCAATGATGCATGATTTAGTCCTTTTCTTCGCTTCTCCGATTTTTGCTTCACCCTGGTGGTTTTTAAGCGGAATAATACTGCCATTGCTTGTTCTTTGGTATATTAAAAGGCATAAAAAACAAGAAGCTTTTATAAAATTTTCTAAGACTAATTTCAGTATAGCAAATAAAAGCCTGAAAACACGCTTAATCCACTTGCCATTTATTCTTAGTATGCTCGCAATGGCATTTATTATTATGGCAATGGCTCGTCCACAATTTAGAATTTCTAAAGAGAATTTAGATGTGGAAGGCATTGATATTATGATGGCCGTTGATATTTCTGGTAGTATGTTGGCAGAGGATTTTAAACCAAACCGTATTGAAGCAGCCAAAGAACTAGGCATTAATTTTATTAAAGAACGACCAACAGATTGTATCGGTTTGGTAATTTACGCAGGAGAAGCCTTCACTCAATGTCCCATCACTATTGACCATAATGTGTTAACACAATTGTTTGAAGAAGTCTCAAGCGGCGATTTGAAAGATGGAACAGCAATTGGAGATGGTTTGGCAACAGCGGTTGACAGATTGCGATACAGCAACGCAGTGAGTAAAGTCGTGATACTGCTTACCGATGGAGTGAATAATTCCGGCTTTATCGATCCGCTTACTGCTGCTGAAATTGCTAAGATTTACGGCATTCGGGTTTATACTATCGGCGTGGGAACAAAAGGAAAAGCGCCCTACCCTTTCCAATCGCCTTTTGGAACTGATTACCAATACGTAGAAGTCGAAATTAACGAAGATTTATTGAATGAAATTGCTAATATGACAGGAGGAAAATATTTTAGAGCAACAGACAATAAATCATTAGAAGCAATTTATGAGGAAATAGATAAGCTTGAGAAATCAAAGATTAATATTACCACATTTACTAATAATAAAGATATTTTTAGCTATTTCTTATACATCGCATTTGTGCTTTTGGGAATTCAATTTTTACTAAAATACACCTATTTAAAAAGTGTATCATAAAAATTATTGAAAATGAAAATAGAACACACATACATACTATATTTTTATCTGCTCATCGCTTTTTTCGTATTCGTCTTTTGGCGATTCCGGATATGGAGAAAGAAAAAGCTTCGTGCCTTTGCCGATACTAAATTGTGGGATGAAATAATCCCTTTGCGTAGTCCGAAAAAAGCCGCTTGGAAGTTCAGCTTATTTCTCTTGTCCTTTGCTTTTCTTCTTTTCGCTATGGCAAATCCACTCATTGGTTCCAAAATCAAAAAAGCAGAGCGAAAAGGCGTGGAATTAATGATTTGCCTCGATATTTCCAATAGCATGATGGCAAACGATATCAAACCAAGTCGCTTGCAAAATGCGAAACAAAGCATTTCCCAACTTATTGACAGATTAGAAGGCGACAGAATTGGCTTAGTAGTTTTTGCCGGCGATGCTTTTAAACAGCTTCCCTTAACAAACGATTATGCCGCTGCTAAAATCTTCCTGCAGAGCATTCATCCCGGACTTATTCGTACGCAAGGAACAGATATTGCCAAAGCCATCGATCTTGCGCTTTCTTCTTTTCCCGAAACGAATACAGATAAAGCCATTATCATTATCAGCGATGGCGAAGATCATGAAGGAAATGCAGAAGAAAGTGCTGCATTGGCGCATGAACAAGGAGTTAAAATATTTACCATGGGAATGGGTTTGCCTGAAGGCGCTCCTATCCCTGAAAAAATCAATGATCAAATCGTTTTCAAAAAAGATAATGATGGCAAAACCGTTATCAGTAAGATTAATGAGCAAATGCTGCAAAATATTGCACAAACCGGCGACGGAATCTATATCAGAGCAAATAATAACAGAAGTGCATTGGACTTATTGTTTGATGAAATTCGTAAAATGGAAGAAAAAACCTTTGATAGTATCGATTATTCCGATTATGAAACCCGCTTTCAATATCCGCTACTAATCAGTCTTATTTTGTTAATATCTAGCATATTACTTCCCGAAAGAAA
>CAZJZP010000139.1:0-6787 GCA_964550505.1 uncultured Prolixibacteraceae bacterium
ATGTAAAACAGCATTTTGATGCATTGGAACAAGAAGAAATACAAATCACCGAACAAGACAAATACCTATATGGTTTGTGCACACCGGCACGCCTTTTAGATATTGCATTTAGTTTCATTCTTTTTGACAATGGGACTAAAAAAGTAGCGCGATACCAACAATTTTTCGCCATCAAAAAATCCATTAGGAGAATGTCTGTTTTGGATGGAGGAAAGCGAAACGGTGGTGTAATCTGGCATACACAAGGAAGTGGTAAATCGTTAACAATGGTAATGTTAGCACAAGCCATTGCAATGGAACCTTCAATTCGAAATCCAAAAATAATATTAGTTACCGACCGTACCGATTTAGATAGGCAAATTACCGGAACATTTAGAAAATGTGGCATGTTTGTAGAAAACGCAACTACTGGTAGCCGCTTGGTTGATTTGCTCGAAAGTAAAAGCGATGCGGTTGTAACGACAATCATCAATAAGTTTTCGGCTGCAATGAAGAAAATAAAAAAGCCGTTGGAAAGTCACGATATTTTTGTTTTGGTTGATGAAGGTCACAGAACCCAACATGGTATTTTCAATATCGACATGCAGAAAACTTTGCCAAATGCCTGTTTTATTGCAATGACCGGGACACCTTTATTCAAAAAAGATAAAAGTACTGCTGCTAAATTCGGAGGCATAATTGATGCGTACACAGTTGACCAGGCAGTAAATGACAAAGCAGTAGTGCCATTACTATATGAAGGTCGCTTAGCTAGGCAAACTGTAAATTCCAGTCCGCTTGATACATTTTTTGAAATGGTTTCTGAGCCTTTAACAGAATACCAAAAGGCAGACTTTAAAAAGAAATTTAGCCGAGCAGACCAATTAAATAGTGCTGAACAGAAAATCTATGCTATTGCATGGAATATTAGTTTGCATTTCAAAGACAACTGGCAGGGAACTCCATTTAAAGCTCAATTGGTTTGTGATAAAAAGATAAATGCCATCCGATACCATGAATTTTTGGAAGAAATTGGTTTAGTTTCTAGTGCTGTTTTAATTTCTCCAATCGATGAACGTGAAGGAGAAGATAGTGCCTATGAAAAATCGACAGAAAAAGAGAATCGTTTTTGGAAAAAAATGATGGACGAACATGGTAACTCAAAAACCTACGAAAAAAACATTATTAACCATTTTCAAAATCAAAAAGACCCCGAAATAATAATTGTTGTAGATAAACTTTTAACAGGGTTTGATGAACCAAAAAACACAGTGCTTTACTTAACTCGCAATTTGCAAAGTCATAAATTACTTCAAGCCATTGCAAGGGTTAACAGAGTTTATCCAGATAAAGAGTTTGGTTACATCATTGACTATTATGGTGTGATTGAAAATCTGGATGACGCTTTATTGATGTATTCGTCGTTTGAAGATTTTGATGCAGATGATTTAGAAGGTACTTTGGTTAATATCAATGAAGAAATTAAAAAGCTTCCCCAAAAGCACTCCGAACTGTGGGATATTTTCAAATCTGTTGCCAATAAACGTGATGCCGAAGCTTACCAAATCTTATTAAAGGACGAAGCCATACGAGTTGTTTTTTACGACAAACTGGCTTCTTATGCAAAAGCTTTAAAATTGGCTCTTTCTTCAATGCAATTCCACAAAGACGTTGAAGAGAAAACGATTAATCGTTACAAAGAAGATTTGACCATGTTTATGAAACTCCGAATGGCAGTAGTTGAAAGATATTCTGATGCGGTAGATTACAAACAATACGAAGGTCAAATTCAAAAACTAATTGACACGCATATTACCACTGAAAAAGTGGAAGTCATTACTGAATTAGTTAACATTTTTGATAAAGAAAAGTTTCAAGAAGAGGTAGAAAATACAACAGGAAAAGCAGCTAAAGCAGATAAAATTGCGAGTCGTACTGCCAAGCATATTTCAGAAAAAATGGAAGAAGACCCTGCGTTTTACAAGAAATTTTCTGAACTACTAAAAGAAACCATTGCAGATTATGAAGCCAAGCGAATTGATGAAGCTCAATATCTAAGCAAAGTTCAGGAAATCATGGAAAATGTTCTGGCACATACGGACAATGATATTCCTGAAGAGATTAGGAATAAAGATGTTGCAAAAGCATTTTATGGTTTGACTTTGGAATCTTTAGATGATAAAATACAGGATAAGGTTGTTAAAACTCAAATATCTGTTCAAACAGCTTTACAGATAGATGAATTAATAAAATATGCGGTATTAGAAAATAATAATCCAATTGTTGATTGGCAGTCAAAATCAAACATTACCGGAAAACTTCAAATTGAAATAGGTGATTATTTGATTGATGAAGTAAGAGATAAATACAATGTTAGCCTTTCATTTGGTGAAATGGACGAAATTGCAAATAAATGTATTGAAGTAGCTAAAGTACGTTATAAATAATGGATGCATCAATTCAATTTGGTAGCAAAAAGATAGATTTTCAAGTAGAATTTTCTGCTAGAAAAACTTTAGGAATTACAGTAACTCCTGATATGGATGTATTGGTTAAAGCTCCAGTTGATAGTTCGATTGAAAAAATCAAAGAAAAGCTTTTAAAAAAGGCTGCATGGATAATAAAACAGCAAAGTTTCTTTCTTTCATTTCAACCAAAAACTCCTTCGCGCAAGTATGTTGGAGGAGAAACTCATTTGTATTTAGGCAGACAATACCTTTTAAAAATTGAATCAGGCAAAAAGGATTCTGTAAAATTGAAAGGTAAATACATTATAGTGCAAACCTCAGATAAATCAAGAGTTAAAGGATTAGTAAAAGATTGGTATTTAACTCATGCAAAAGCAAAATTCAAAGAAATAGCTGAACCATTAATACTGAAGTTTAAAAGACACAAAATAGAACCGGAAACAATAGTTTTTAGAGATATGCCAACTCGTTGGGGTAGTTGTACGCCAAAAGGAAAAATAATATTAAATCCTGAATTAATAAAAGCACCAAGAGGTTGTATTGAATATGTTATTATACATGAACTCTGTCATCTGATTTATCACGACCATACAAGAAAATTCATTGATTTACAGACTAAGGAAATGCCTGATTGGGAGAAGTGGAAAACGAAACTAGAAAACTTGTTAGCATAATGGAAAATCCAAATCTCATTGAAGTGACCCAATGAAGTTGTTAGAACCAAAAACTCAAATTTCAAACCACAAAACTCGGCTTTACAGTGTTTGGTATTTGGAGCTTGGGGTTTGAAAAAGACATGAATTTTGTCTCTCAGATTGCAGCCAAGAGCTTACATAAAAGGAGCCTTACAATTTTTTGATTACAAGAAGATTTTATCCTTGCAAGGTAAATTTAACAGGAAGGTTAAATTGTACCCTAACAGCTTTCCCTCTTTGTTTTCCAGGGTTCCATCTAGGCATGGCTTTAACCACTCTAATGGCTTCTTCACCACAACCACCTCCAATATCACGAAGAACTCTAACATTTGAAATTGATCCATCAGGTTCTACAACAAAAGTAACATAAACAATTCCCTGAATTCCACTTTCACGTGCCATTTGGGGATATTTCATGTTTTTAGCCAAAAACTCATAGAGTTTTTCATCTCCTCCAGGGAATGCAGGAGATTCTTCCACAACTGTGAAAATTTCAGCTTCAACGGGTTCTTCAATTGGATCGTCAACAGGAACGAATTCCTGCACTTCAGCATCCATGTCATCCTCAACATTGATGACAATATCTTCTACTTCTTCGTCATCTTCTACCTCCTCAATATCTGTTGTTTGAGGTTTTGGTTTTGGAGGTTCGATTTCCTGTCTGGTAATTTGAGTAAGTTCTTCTGGGATTTCAATTACTTCCATTTGATCCCAGTCGCTGTCTGTTTTGTCGTATCTTTTCCATTCAAACGCTAAAAAAACCAAGGCTAAAGAAATAACCAATCCAACTTGGAGGAAGATTGATTTTTTTCCTTCTAAATCTGCTTTTGGTGTTTTTTTATTATCCATAAGAATTCATTTTAATGTGTAAAACTGAAAGAATGATGTCTAAAGTCATTCTCTATATTTTATAGTGCGCTAATATACAAAAAAAAACAAATTAGCTGTTTTTTTTACTTAATAATAATAGATTTCTTTTTTATTATCGTATATATCAGCTTTTTTATTGTGTACAATTGAAACTTCTTAAAGTTCAATTTTATTTTAAGAAAAAGAACTTGTGTTAAAATTTCAGGTCTTAATAATAAATAATTATTCCCCGGCTATTTCTTGATATTTAGCTGCATCTAGCAAAGAGTCCAATTCTGCTTTATCCGAAATTTTAATTTTAATAAGCCAACCTTCTCCGTAAGGATCTTTGTTGATAAGCTCAGGATTATCTGCTAATTTTTCGTTGAATTCCAAAACTTCTCCGCTCACAGGCATAAAAACGTCAGAAACGGTTTTTACCGCTTCAATAGTACCAAAAGCTTCTTTTTTATCAAGATTTTCTCCTTCTGTTTCCACCTCAACAAAAACAACATCTCCTAATTGAGATTGTGCATAATCGGTAACTCCAATGAATGCTTCTTCGCCCTCAACGCGAATCCATTCGTGGTCTTCTGTGTAAAGTAAATTGTCTAATATTTTCATTTTATTTAAAGGTATTAATTGATTAATATGTTATTTTTAATAAGACAAAATTAATACTTTTCTTATTATATAAAAAAGAAAGTCAATATTTTTTATTGAGCCAATGTAAAACGCAAACTAATACCGGCATTAACATTTCCTGTTGGGAACTGAGAAGAAACGTAAGGATTGGTTATAATATGGTCGTAGAATAAGCGAATAATAAAGCGTTGAGAAAGCTCGTAATCGGCAGCAAAATTAATTGAAACAATTCGTTGTCCGGCAGAAATTTGATTAACATCTTCCACAATTTTTCTCAATACGGTTTTATTGGTACGCATAGAAAAGTCAGCTTTTACATTCAAATCACTTTCAAAGGCTCTGCGACTTCCCCCTGTTCGGATATTAAACTTAACGTCTTTAAATCGGTAACCAACACCTACAACGATTTCGCTGCTACTTACTTCGGTAAGCTGATTGTTTGCAAAACTAAGCGCTAAATTTCTCGTTTTTTTGATTTCCACCTTAGACAAGAAGCTGTTGTGCCAAGTCATATCAAAATTAATAAGCGGACTAAACTGCTCCATAATAGTAACTTGTGCAATTTCTTGAGAAGGCAAGAAGTTACCAATAGCATCGCGAACAGCGGTAAATCCATCCATATCAGGATCTTGAAACAACACATTGGTAGTATAAGAACCGACACTATAAGTAGAACGGTAGGCGTGACTTAGCGTAAAACTTTTGAAATACTTTTTAAAAAATTCAATTTTTGTTAGTCCGTTATATGTAATTCTCCAGTTAGGAATAGGTATTTTTGGGAAAGGAGAAAGCCTAACAGAATTGTAATCCTGACCTCCATAAGCAGCTAAAAAGGCTGGAATTAATACGTCTTGAGAAGTAGGTCCATATCCTTCAGGGAAAAGTGCGCCACTGATAGAGTCGGTAACGTAATTACCGTTCCAATTCGGATTTTCTTGTGCCAAACGATCGGCTATCACTATCCTGTAATCTTTGAAGTTTTCAAAAGCTTGATTGGAATATTGTTCGTCATCAGCTAAAAAGGCTGTACTCCAGCTAATAAATGAAGAGCTAAAGGTTCCTGTTTCCTGCGGTGAATAACTGTGGAAATCGCCTTTACCGTCTGCTCTGAAATATTCCATTGCATTACTAGACGCATTTTGCGTGGCAGTAAGTTCTATTCTAAAATCTCTTATGGGTTCAACAGTAGCCCTAGCATTAAAATTTTCAGTAAATTTTCGGGCATAAGCAGTATTTAGCGTTGTGTCAGAGGTCAACCAGCCGTTTTTTACTGCTTCAGGTCTTATATCCGCTTGTCCACCAGCAACAAATAACCATCCCGGAGCCAATAATTTTAAATCTTGTCCTAATGCTGTTGGAGAAGGTTTAAAACCAGGCAAAAGAGTACCATTCCCTTGAGAATAATTCAGAGATACATTTTTTAATCCCATTGCTGCTAAAAGAATATGGTCGCTAATAATTTTAAAATAATTGACTTTTTCTTTTTCGGTTTCTAAGGAATCTTTTTCTTCTTCCGTTAAGCCAATATTTGTCCCTCCTCTTGTAGCTCCTCTTTTGTTCTGCTTGTTCCCCATATATTCCTGATTCACTTTTTTAAGATACGGGATTTTATTATAAAGATTTGTAAAATTACTATTAATCGTTAATTGAATATTATTAGAATTTTCTATTGTATTGCCAAAAGGATGATCAACAACTTTTCCAAGAGAATCTTTATAAAGAGGAGCTGCTTGCCACGAAAAATCAGCAGAATAACGAGCAGTTGCACTTATCCAGTTAAATAATGGAATTTTGTTAATAGGAATGTTGTAATTAACGTTCAAGCTGTGTTGGTAATTGGTTATTCTTCCAAAGTTTTTCACGTTGTACATTATGGAATCTCTCTTAAGCTTGTAATCAACATCGTCTTTGTCAATTCTCCCCGGAGGCTCATCAATTCGAGCATTAGCCTGAGCGTTAAAATCGACTTTCAAACCTCTGCTTAAATCATATTTTAAATCGTAATATCTATTCCAATTGAATTTTTTAACATAAGTTGGTTCAATAATCAATAAAGCTTCTGTTTTATTGCGATACAGGTTCTCATTATATTCTCTGTCAATATCTGTTCTGAAAGAAAGTAATTTAGGCATTAAAAAGAAATTAAAATCT
>CAZJZP010000140.1:0-6665 GCA_964550505.1 uncultured Prolixibacteraceae bacterium
ATTTTTTCCAGTTCTGACAAATCACTACGATAAGCGTCCTTAAAAGCTGTTGCCAACATACGTCCAATAAAATTCATGTGCACATAAACATTGGCTTCTACCTTTTCTCCTGCTGTTTCTTGGAGTTTAAGAAAGGCTGGATCTTTATCAAAACCATCATCGCTCTTTGCTTGTACAATAGCGTCTTTCAATAAAAGAGAATTATACGAAGCCATGAAAACACCATGAGCAATAGTATAATTAAAAGCTGGCATGCCTTTAATATCAATACTATATATTGTTTCGCCTTTGTGTTTTTCTTCTTTAATTTCTTTTTCTCCGACATGATTACTAATAAACTGTCGGATTTTTTTTCCATTTCGACGACTTTCAATAGAAACAGCAAAAAGCAAGGATAATTTATCTTGGCCTGTATAATGAATAGAAATACAACTGCGGTTATTCTTCACTAATTCGGCAAAGTTAGCTTCACTAAAGATTAAAGAATCGATGAAATGCAATTGCTCTTGAAAAGTATTAGCAGTATCTAAAGTCATAAAATGCTGCCAAATATTGTTTTCTTCCATCAGCGTATTCAAACTTGCCTGTGGATCTTTGATATCGATTATCAAAACTGCATTTTTGGGTATCACGGCAAGGGGATCTATGGCGCTTCTTTTCAAGTAGCTGTATAAATAGTAGCCTCCTCCTAAAATCCCTATACTTCCCAATACTATTAGCAAAATGATATAAAACTTGCTATTTGCAGCTATATGTTTTTTAATACCCATGTGATTATTATTTATGCATTATACTTCAAAAATAGCATTAATACTAATAGCAAAGCCTTTTTTGTTCAAATAGTATTAACAGTGTATTGTTAATACTATTTAAAAGCATATAGGAAAGGGTGAAAAGCCAGCGGGTTTGTCATGCTGAACGAAGTGAAGCCTTTCAGAGTGAGTGTCAGAGTGAGCCCGAGAAATATCTCCTGCCTCTGTGAACGATTTTATTGTAGAATCTTCGCTGCGACTAGAGGGAAAGCGATTTTGCCTTAAAAAAGTTTTATTTGTGGGTTGAGATTGAAGCTTTTTCGATGATAATCGGTAATGCCATTTTGGATTATTGCATCCCTGTGTTTTGTTGTCGGATAGCCTTTGTTATATTTCCATGAATATGCCGGGAATTGCTTGTCTAATTGACACATATATTCATCGCGGTGGGTTTTTGCTAAAACAGACGCGGCTGCAATAGCTGTATATTTTGCATCTCCCTTGATTATACAGTGATGTGCAATCTCACGGTATTGGTGAAACCGATTTCCATCAACAAGAATGAGTTCAATTTTGGTATTAATTTGATCCAAAGCGCGATGCATTGCTAAAAAAGAAGCATTCAATATATTTATTTCATCAATTTCGGCAGGAGAAACAGTAGCAACTGCCCAGGCAAGTGCTTGCTTTTCTATTACTATCCGTAATGCACTGCGGGTTTTCTCGCTGAGTTGCTTAGAATCATTAAGCAAGGGATGGTAAAAATCTTTTGGCAAGATAACCGCTGCAGCGGTAACGGGACCTGCAAGGCAACCTCTACCTGCTTCATCGCAGCCAACCTCCATTTTATCCGTTGAATAACTGCTTTTTAATTTCATTCTGCTAATGCACGAAAATATTCTAGGTATTTTTCTTTCCAGGCATCAAAGGAATACTGTTCAACAACCGTTTTTCTGCCTGCTTTACCTAATTTTTCTCTTAATTCTTTTGACTCTATTAAACGAGAAAGCTTATCTATCCACTCTTCCTCAGCTTCTGCTAAAAATCCATTTTCTCCATCGCGGATTATTTCTGTATTCACTCCAACCGGCGACATAATCGTTGGTATTTCCAATGCCATATATTGCAGGCCTTTTAAGCCACATTTTCCTCTCGACCAATCATCATCAGGCAAAGGCATTATTCCAATATCCATTCTAGATAAATCTTGTAGTTCTGTTTCTTTTTTCCAATCATTTGATTCAACTCCTAGGTTTTCATTTTTATAAGAACTGTCACCTATTACCAATATTTCTATTTTGTCTTTATACTTTTCTTTTATTTGTTGTAAAAAAGGAACTGCATAGTTAAAATGTTGGATAGTGGTAATACTTCCACTCCAGCCAATACAAATTTTATCTGATTTTTTTTGCATTCTTTGTGGCACATATTCGCTTGTGTCAATAGTTGTGGGAACTATCACTGTATTGTCATTATGTTTGAAAGCATAATCTTGTAAATATTTATTACCAGCAAAAACCATATCAGACAAAGCGATAAGTTTTTCCGTTTTTGCATAATCTTTAAGCCAACTAAAATTTTTATTAGCATCAGATACATTTGGCAACCAAATTGCATCATCAAAATCAAAAACAATTTTCTTTACTTTTTTCCTTATTTTCTTCTCGAATTTGATATTTCCCAAAAGATATGCTTCTCTATAGATGAATACAACATCATATTTTGCGATTTTTCTGATATCTTTTCTTCTATGCTTAGTAGCTTTATAATGAAAAAGCATTTTTTTTATCAGATTACCTTTTTTATATAAATATTTGTCATCTTTTTCTCTGATAAAAAAAGAAAAATCCACCTCGAAGCCATTTTCTTTTAGGTAATCGATGTATTGCTCAATTCTAAACCGTTGACCTGGAGAACGGTTTAGGCGGTGGTTTGCTAATATCAGTATTTTCATCATTTACGTTTATTTAGTCGAGCCAAATTCCGGGAAGATTGTCAAAAACTTCAATATTTTCAAATCTAGGAGTTTCTCTTGCACCGTATTTTTCTACCCAGGCAGCCATTTTTTCAATTCCTTCTTCTAAAGAAGTATGCTTGTTGATTCCAAAAGTATTTTTAGCTTTTGAATGATCTGAATAGGCATTTAATACTTCATTTCTGGCGGGTAAATAATTGATTTTGGCTTCTTTTCCCATCGTCTTCATCACTACTTTTGCCAGTTCGTTGACTTCAAATTCTTTGTCTGCACCAATATTGAAAACCTCACCATAAGCTTCTTTAATGTCAACAGAACGTGCAATATAAGGAGCAACATCACCAATATAACTGAAGGCTCTCTTTTGTGTTCCATCACCAAAGATGGTTAATTCTTTTCCCTGCAAAATTTGATTCATAAAAATACCAACTACATTACGGTATTTATCTGCAATATTTTGGTATTCTCCATACACATTATGGGGACGAAATATAATATAATCCAGTCCGAAAATTTCTTTTGCTGCTTTCAAGTCCTGTTCCACAGCATATTTTGCAATGCCGTATGGATCCTCTGGTTTTGGAGTCATTTCTTCTTGCATTGGGAGTTGACCTTCACCATAAACAGCAATTGAAGAAGTAAAAACAAAGCATTTTACCTTATGCTTAACAGCTTCATTAATAAGATTTACAGAACCTATTAAATTATTGGTATAATTAAAGCGTCGGATAAAATGGCTTAAGCCTTCGGCAGCATATGCCGCAAGATGATAAATAAAATCAATCTTGTTTTCATTGAAGATTTTTGCTAATGATTTATGGTCTTCAACAGAAACTTCAAAAAATTCTGCTTTTGGATGCACATTTTCCAGATAACCACCGGAAAGATCGTCAATCACCAGCACCCGATGTCCTAATGCAATTAATTCATTAACCACATGTGCTCCAATAAATCCGGCTCCGCCGGTAACAATTGATGTTGTCATAATAAAATATTTAATCGTTCAAAAATACTTAAAAGCAGCAAAATAAACAATAATAAATTCCCCAAAAGCTTATTTTTAGCATGCATTATATACAAGGCAAACACCATTGAAAGCATGGGTGCCATTATAACATACACAACAGCATAAGATACTCCTTCAAGCATTGTAATAAAAATAGAGAAAAACAGCAGATATAAAACAATGGATTGGATTTTTATCTGTACCAAAGTACGTTCGCTTTTGGCACCCCAAACCTTAAAATAGGCGAAAGCAGCAAATAATACAAAAAACACGAAACGAACAAAAGAAAAGACCCCGTCAAATTGCAAAATATAGAAAAGCTTGCTTTTTTCTTCAGGATAAATAGCCTGAAATAAAAGCGCTGTATTATCAAACAAAAAATAATAACTAAGAAATAAGAGGAAAGGGAAAGAAAAACCCAGAATAAAAATGATGAAATTCCGCCATTTTGCCATTCCAAAAAAGATAAAACCTAAGATTACAGCTATAAAAAAGACGGCATAAAAGGAAAAACAAAAAGCAGCCAAGGCATACAATAATCCTGTGTTGAAAATTTGTTGATAGGCTTTGTCTTTTTCATAGGCTTTGAAAAAGCTAAGGGTTCCCCACAAAAAAAAGAAAGAAGCTAAAATATATGGATTAAAATTGGTCAAAGCAGGCGAAAGGTTCAGCAATAACACAAAGATAAAGAGGGGAAAAAGCATTCGCGAAGGAAAGATATTTAGCTGTTGGGAAAGTTTATACAGTATAAAAGATTGTGCAAAGACTAAAAACAAGGCAAGCCAGCGAAAAAAAAAGGCATATTCCATAAAAAAAACACCCCAAAGTCGAAAAATAACAGAATGTGGTTCTGCCTCCACTATAGGAAAAGAAGAATGAGGGATAAACCAAAGTAAAACTAATAGTATCAAAATACTAAGCAAATTTATGGGCGACTCTTCTTTAAAAAAACGTAAAAACATTAGAGAAGGTCTTTAGCAATATCTTTTCTATAATAGCAATCTTCGAAATGAATTTTTTCGGCTGCTTTATATGCTTTTTCTTTGGCTTCTTGCAGACTTGAAGCTCGGGAATTAACAGCAATAACTCTTCCTCCATTGGTTAACAAGACTTCGTTTTCCATTGTTGTTCCTGCATGAAAAAGCAAAATATCATCCGCTATATTTTCTGTAAAGCTAATCGGTAATTTTTTGCGATAGGCTTCGGGATAACCACCGGAAACCAGCATCAGGGCGACTGAAAAATCCGTAGATATTTCTATCTTCGTATGTTTTAGTGTCCCTTCAGCGGCGGCTTGCATAAGTTCTGTTAAATCAGATTCAATTCTGGGAAGAACAGATTCTGTTTCCGGATCGCCCAATCTCACATTATATTCAATAACATAAGGATTGCCTTCTACATTCATTAACCCAATAAACAAAGAACCGGTATAATCCATTTTTTCAGCAGCAATTCCTTGAATACTGGGACGAATAATGCGTTCTTCCACTTTTTGCATAAATGCTTTATCTGCAAAAGGAACGGGAGAAACGGAGCCCATTCCTCCTGTGTTTAATCCGGTATCGCCCTCTCCTATTCTTTTATAATCTTTAGCTTCTGGAAGAATGATATAATCCTTTCCATCTGTTAGGACAAAAACCGAAAGTTCTATTCCTTTCAGGAATTCTTCTATTAACAAGGTATTTCCTGCTTCACCAAATTTATTGTTTTGCAAAATCTCTTCAACTGCAGAATTGGCTTCATTTAAAGAATCCAGAATCAGCACACCTTTTCCTGCTGCTAATCCGTCGGCTTTAAGAACGTAAGGCGGTTTTAATTCTTGTAAAAAGGCTTTTGCCTCCGCTGTTTCTGTTGCTGTAAAACTTTTATAGGCAGCAGTGGGAATTTGATATTGCTGCATGAATTTTTTAGCGAAATCTTTACTTCCTTCCAATTGTGCTGCTTGCTTATCAGGACCGATAAACATAAAATCAGCAGGCAAATCTTCTTTCATCAAAGCATCTTTTAAGCCTTCGACTAACGGAATTTCGGGACCTACGACCAGCATGCTTATTTTATTATTGCGAATAAAATCCGCTATTTTTCGGGTATCGCGGTAATCTAAATCAATATTTTTGCCGCAATCTGCTGTTCCTGCGTTTCCGGGTGCTATAAAAAGCTGTTCGCAACGCTCGGATGCTGCAATTTTCCATGCTAACGCATGTTCTCTTCCGCCTGAGCCAAGTAAAATGATGTTCATGCTGTGTGTTTTGATGCAAAAATAAGAAAAAATATGAGAATGCTGCAAAGCTGTTTTTTTGCTATAAGCCAGTGTTTTAAAAAACAACAGAAAAAACCAAAAAGGAACTATCAGACAAAAAATGCACTCAGAGGGAAAAACATAGAAATTCCAAGCTCCAAACTCCAAATACCAAACACTATAAAGCCATCTTTTGTAGTTTGGAAGTTGGGATTTGGATTTTAAGCTTTGGCTTTTCTGATTCGTGCTTACTTTGATTTTCAAGCTATTTAAGTGAAACATCATCTGCATTGGTTTCTTCTATTGTTTTTATATTTACTTTCTTTTGGCTACCAACCAAAAGAAAGTAACAAAGAAAAGTTCACCGCTGCGTAAAAATCTAATGAAAACTACGCAATCCCCAGCCCCAGATGAAAAAAACTCGTTCGCTAAAGCGAACTCAAACAGTTTTTCATCTCTTACCCAACCCTTCTTGCTTGTTTTCTGCTAGATTTTCCCGAGGCGGTTCTTTTTTCCCAAATTTGACTTTCTACGCACTTTTGGCATTGGCAAATAGCTAGTTATCTGAAAAAAAACCAACTATTTTGTCCACTTGAATGATTCGTGTTAAAATTACCAACTATTTTGTCCATTACACCCAATATTTTCTTGTAATATCTAATACACAATTTTTGCTTCTCTGCAAAGCAATTT
>CAZJZP010000141.1:0-6651 GCA_964550505.1 uncultured Prolixibacteraceae bacterium
ATACATGGAATTTTGTATTTGACAATGATAAACTACTTAAAAATAGCTTAATATACGCTAATATTCGTTTAAATACAATAAAATAAAAAGCTATCAATGGAAAGTAAACGCATAAGAGAAACATTTTTTGAATTTTTTAGAGGAAAAGAACATCTTATTTTCCCTTCTGCTCCTATGGTAATTAAGGATGATCCCAGTTTGATGTTTACTAATGCAGGAATGAATCAATTTAAGGAGTTTTTTCTTGGACATAAAGAAACAAAGAATAAACGCATTGCTGATACACAAAAATGTCTTCGAGTAAGCGGAAAACATAATGATTTGGAGGAGGTAGGTCACGATACTTATCACCATACCATGTTTGAAATGCTCGGAAATTGGTCTTTCGGTGATTATTTTAAAAAAGAAGCCATAGAATGGGCCTTCGAATTATTAGTTGACGTTTATGGCCTGGAAAAACAACGCTTGTATTTTACCTATTTTGGAGGTGATGAAGCAGAGGGATTGCAAGCAGATAGCGAAGCACAAGAACTTTGGAGGAATTTTGCAGATGAAAAGCATATTCTTGCCGGAAGTAAAAAGGATAATTTTTGGGAAATGGGCGAAAGTGGTCCCTGTGGACCTTGTTCAGAAATACATATTGATCTTCGTTCAGAAGAAGAACGTGCCAATATTTCAGGAAGAGAATTAGTGAATAAAGACCACCCTTTGGTAGTGGAAATATGGAATTTGGTTTTTATCCAATACAATCGCTTAGCAAGTGGAAAACTAGAAGAACTTCCTCAAAAACACGTAGATACAGGAATGGGTTTTGAACGCTTGTGTATGGCTTTGCAAGGAAAAAAGTCCAATTATGATACCGATGTTTTCATGCCTTTAATTCATGAAATTGAAAGAATAACTAATAAACAATATGGAATCAATAAAGAAACGGACATTGCCATTCGCGTTGTCGCCGATCATTTAAGGGCTGTTTCTGTCGCTATTGCAGAAGGACAAATCCCATCAAATGTAAAGGCAGGATATGTTATCCGAAGAATCTTACGCCGTGCGGTGCGCTATGCTTATACTTTTTTAGATCAAAAAGAGGCGTTTATTTACAAATTGGTTCCTGTTTTCTTCTCTCAGGTAAAAGAAGTTTTTCCTGAAATGATAAAGCAAGAGGAAATGGTGATGAAAGTGATGGAAGAAGAAGAATCTTCTTTCTTACGCACTTTAGTTCAAGGGATACAGAAGTTTGAAACCCATATTAAAACATTGGAAACCAATCAAATTGAAGGAAGTTTTGCCTTTGAATTATTTGATACTTACGGATTTCCTATTGATTTAACCCAATTGCTTGCCAGAGAACAAAATCTTATTGTTGATATGGCTGGTTTTCAGCGAGAACTGCAAGAACAAAAAACCCGTTCGCGAAAAGCAACTGCTGTTGAAACAGATGATTGGAAAGTCTTGTATGATGATGATATAGAGGAATTTATCGGTTACGACAGCCTGCAAACCCAAATTAAAATTGTGAAATACCGTAAAGTATCAAGCAAAAATAAAAGCAGTTATCAGCTAGTTTTTAATATGACTCCATTTTATCCGGAATCAGGAGGACAGATGGGCGATACTGGTTATATTGAAGCAAACGGTCAAAAATACTTTATTCAAGATACGAAGAAAGAAAATAACATTATCGTTCATTTTACTGAAGAATTACCGCAAAATCCAAATGCAATATTTACGGCAGTTGTTAATGAAAACAAACGAAAAGCAACCGCAGCAAATCATTCTGCAACGCATCTTTTGCATTATGCTTTGAGAAAGTTTTTAGGTGAACACATTGAACAAAAAGGTTCCATGGTTGCAGCAGATCGATTACGCTTTGATTTTTCTCATTTTCAAAAACTTACAGAAGAAGAAATACAACAAATTGAAAAGGAGGTGAATACACTTATTGCCATCAATATTTCTTTGGATGAGAAACGAAATATTCCATTATCTGAAGCTCAAAAAATGGGCGCTATTGCTCTTTTTGGAGAAAAATATGGTGATTTAGTTCGAACCGTTCGCTTTGGAGATTCTGTAGAACTTTGCGGCGGAACGCATGTTTCTTCAACAGGAGAAATACGACTGTTTAAAATTATCAGTGAAGGTGGAATAGCAGCAGGAATTAGAAGAATTGAAGCAATTACTTCTGATGAAGCCATTCGTTATTTTTATGCGCAAGAACAAAAAATAAAGCAAATTCAATCCATGTTCAAATCCACCAAAGATGTGGTGAAAGCCGTTGAGCAATTGCAACAGCAGCACGCCGACCTACAAAAGGATTTACAAGGACTCCAACAGAAAATCCTTTCAGCATCTAAAGAAGAAATTAAAAGAAAACTCCAGGAAAAAAATGGCATTCCTTTTATTGCAGAGAAAGTGGAAATGGATGCCGCTGCGATGAAAGACTTAGCTTTTAGTCTGAACAGAGAGTTGGAATCTGTTCTTGTTTTTTTAATAACCGAGAATAAAGGGAAAGTAAATCTCCTTTTAAGTGTATCAGAGGATTTGATTAAGGATAAAAAGCTGCATGCAGGGAATTTAATTCGGGAGATTGCCAAAGAAGTAAATGGTGGTGGGGGAGGACAGCCTCACTTTGCCAGTGCTGGTGGTTCTAATCCCGCAGGTATAAATAATGCAATAGAAAAATTAAAGGAGCTTCTTTAAAAAACATCTTCGTGTACCTCCGTGTCTTCTCTGTGTAACTTCGTGGAAGAAAAAGCTGGAAGTTGCAATTTTGATTAGGATTAGCAATGAATATATCATTAACGGATTTGCAATAGTAAAATATAACATGAAACCCACGAAGTTTTAACACGAAGAGCCACGAAGGATTTTAGAAATACTTTCTTCGTGTACCTCCGTGTCTTCTCTGTGTAACTTCGTGGGAGAAAAAGCTGGAAGTTGCAATATTGATTAGGATTAGCAATGAATATATCATTAACGGATTTGCAATAGTAAAATATAACATGAAACCCACGAAGTTTTAACACGAAGAGCCACGAAGGATTTTAGAATTATTTTCTTCGTGTACTTCCGTGTCTTCTCTGTGTAACTTCGTGGAAGAAAAAGCAGGAAATTGCAATTTTGATTGGATTAGCAATGAATATATCATCAATGGATTCGCAATAGTAAAATATTACACGAAGTGCACGAAGTTTTTATAAAAAGCATCTTCGTGTACTTCCGAGTTTTTTCTGTGGAGCTTTGTGAAATGTACAATGAATAAAATAGAAATAGCTAGAATTTTTCCAAGGGATTTGCTTTAATATAAAAACCTCAGAAATTTGAAATTTGTTTGTCATTATAATTTTTTTATTTTTGTTGTCTAATAAAATTCATACACTAAAAATAATAATTTATGCTTAAAAAGACAAAACTTTTGTTTATCCTTTTTCTTCTACCTACCTTTATTTTTGCACAAGAAGAAAACTATGTTGCTAATGTGTCATCTGTTCGTTTTGAATTGCAGAAAATTAAAGCAATAGGAAGTGAATTACGCATTTATTTTCTTATTACAAATACTGCAACCGAAGATGTTGAATTAACATTAAGAGCTAATGAACATCTTTTATGGGATGGGTTAGGAAATGAATACAGCTCGAATACAGAAATTATTGCTAATGAAGTGATGAAATCTAGTTCTTTTGTGAAAAAGAATTTTATCAGTGGGATTCCGATAAAAGCTTGTTTTGTTTTTAAGGATAATAATGCTTTTGAAGTAAAAAATATCGAATTACTGCAAATAAAAACTAATTTAGGGAATATCCGCATTAACAATATTCCTGTGCCTTTTGGAGTACAACCTAATCCGATAAAAGATAATAATACAATTGAAATTGAAGATAATGTGTTTTTGAAAATCACAGATGTTCAGTCTGAAGGAGAAAATTTGCGAATGTATTTCTTAACGGAAAACCAAAATGCAAAGGATGTAGAAGTAAGATTAAGGGCAAATTCACAGCGCATTATAGATGATGAAGGAACGGTGTTTACAAGCAATTTGATGGAATATGCATCCGAAATAAGAAAATCAACAAGTATGCAAAGCACCAATTTAGTACAAGATGTTCCCGTAAAAGGCTATTTTGAGTTTCCTGGAGCTGCAAATATCCAAGCAATTAGTTTGTTCGAGATGCAGTGTTTCAATAACAGCTATCGCCTGAAAAACTTGAATTTAGGTGAATAATTGATGCGAAGCTTGGAACATTTGAATTGATGAATTATTACTCAATGACCACGAAGTTTAGTGAATTCCATTTTTCTTTGATTATCTCCGTGCCTTGGCTGTGTATCTTCGTGAAAGAAAAAAGCAGAAAAAAGTCTATTCTGTCAAAAATATCTTATATTTGTAAGAACAAAGTCCGTTTTTTTGAGAGGACATAAAATAAACACAAGGCTGATGCTATAAAGTTAGCATTTTTTTTTAATCGTAGAATAACTTTAATTGCTATTGGAGAACTTCTAGTGTTTGTAAATGACATTAACGAAACAGAGATTAATTGAGCAAAATGAAACAACAAAATTCCATTAAAAAATTTGAAGATAAAAAGCTAAGAACAATATGGGATGCTGACCAAGAAAAATGGTTTATTTCTATAATTGATGTTATTGAAGTTTTGACCGACAGTCCAAGACCCCGAAAATATTGGAATGCTTTAAAAACAAAACTACAAGCCGAAGGCAGTGAGTTGTCCCATAATTTGGGACAACTGAAAATGCAATCTGCAGATGGTAAATATTACAAAACCGATGTTGCTGATACCGAACAACTTTTCAGACTTATTCAGTCCATTCCTTCGCCCAAAGCAGAGCCTTTTAAATTGTGGTTAGCACAAATTGCAAATGAACGTTTAGATGAGATGCAAGACCCTGAATTAACTATCGATAGGGCGTTGCAACAGTATCTAAGATTGGGCTATTCGGAAAATTGGATAAACCAACGCCTGAAAAGTATTGAAATCCGAAAAGAACTTACCGATGAATGGAAAAAAAGGGGATTGAAAGAAGGCGTTCAGTTTGCCTCGCTTACCGACATTATTACTAAAGCATGGAGTGATAAAACGACGAAAGAATACAAAATTTTGAAAGGCTTGAAAAAGGAAAACCTAAGGGATAACATGACCAATACTGAACTCATATTAAATATGTTGGCTGAAGCATCAACAAAGGATATTTCACAAGCCGTAGAACCCAATGATTATGAAGAAAGTAAGAAAGTTGCTAAACAGGGTGGCAATGTGGCAAAGGTGGCACGCAAAGAATTAGAATCTAAAACAGGAAAAAAAGTAGTAAGCGCCTTAAATGCAAAATCCGTTTTACCTGAAAACAAAACTACTAAAAAATTGAATAGCAAAAAACCCAAACAATGAGAAAAGGGATATTGTTTTTAGTGTTTATATCACTTCTTGCATGTAATCAGAAAACGGAGAGAAGAGATACAAACATTGAATTTTTTGAAGAAATCTTAGGAAAAAAAGAAACAAGCTATCTTAATGAAATAGTTGAGGATCTAGATAATTATTTAGCATTGCATTACCCTGAAAAAAAATCAAAATTTAAAGAATATTTACTCGATATTTCGGAGGGAAATACAAATGAATATTGGTCAATTGATTCAATAGAAATGAAACATTATAAAGAATCTAAATTGTTCGGACAATACGATACAATTTTTCCTGACTCTGTATATTTTGACGGTACTTCTTTTCATATTAGATATACTGATTGTGATTTTGTTGAACAGATTTCTTTCTTAAAAAGAAAAAATAAAGAGATAAACATTGATTCAACTATCAAATTGTTGAAAAATGAACCAAAATTCTCATTAAGAGAACAAAGCAAATTTTATATAGCATTGGATGCTATACCGCAGCCAGATTCATTAATTATCAGTTACATTGAAGCAAAGCAGGCAGCTGGTAACTTCCGATTATCAACTTTGGCTGCTGCTTTATTGAATTATTTAACAGAAAAAAATGAATATTTTGCTAAACGAATATTTATCATGGATATTTATGAAAGATAAAGAATGAAGATTGCTAAACACTACTTTAATTCAAGTTTTCAATTAGCTCAGTTCTAGCAATAGCTGAAATATAAATTTGAATTATCACACGAAGCAGCACGAAGGCTTTAAAATTACATTCTTCGTTTATCTCCGTGTCTTCTCTGTGGATCTTCGTGAAAGCAAAAAAGCAGGAAGTTGCAATTTTGATTGGATTAGCAATGAGTATATCATCAATGGATTCGCAATAGTAAAATATAACATGAAAACCACGAAGTTTTAACACGAAGAACCACGAAGGATTATAAAATTACTTTCTTCGTGTACCTCCGTGTCTTCTCTGTGTAACTTCGTGGAAGAAAAAAGGTGGAAGTTGCAATTTTGATTAGGATTAGCAATAAGTATATCATCAATGGATTCGCAATAGTAAAATATTACACGAAGTGCACGAAGATTTAACACGAAGAACCACGAAGGATTTTAGAATTATTTTCTTCGTGTACCTCCGTGTCTTCTCTGTGGATCTTCGTGAAAGCAAAAAAGCAGGAAGTTGCAATTTTGATTGGATTAGCAATGAGTATATCATCAATGGATTCGCAATAGTAAAATAT
>CAZJZP010000142.1:0-6607 GCA_964550505.1 uncultured Prolixibacteraceae bacterium
AATCAATAAAGTTCTCCGACAAAGCTAAGATCCACAATGCTGAAGTGGAATGCATTTATGCTGATGATGTGATTAGTTTTGCACGCAAAAATGAATATATCTCTGAAAAACTAAAAGATAAAGACTTTAGCTTCTCCGACACTTATGCGCCTGTTGACTTTGGTGGTGCTCGTTTTTGTGAAATTAGAGTGTGGTCGATGTTTAAAGACATTAATAAAGAATTCAAAGCAAATACAGCATACTTCGAATATGCTAAAGGAAATATCACACACGATAAAAAAACTGGCTATGCAAATAATCGCATGCCATTGTGGATTAAGCCAGATAAAAAAGTTTCTGTCCACGATATGATGAATTTCATGCGCGACCATTTGGAAGGAACAGAATTGGATATGAGAAAAGATATCGGTGCTGGTCCTTTTGAATGCCCCTATCGTTGGAGACCTTTAACATGGGAAGTGGATGGTGTAGCTTATTGTAACGAACGTGCAACAGCAACTCAACAGACAGGATTTTCTTTCATCACTCAAAGCAGAGATTGGTTAGAAGATCCAATTGGTGGTATTATTTGGTTCGGTGTTGATGATGCTTCAAGTTGTGTTTATGTCCCTATTTATTGTGGAATTAACAGCGTACCTGAAACTTACGCACAAGGAAATGGTGGCATTATGGAATTTTCTGATAACTCCGCCTTCTGGATATTTAATTTGGTAACAAATTTTGCATATACCAGATACAATCTTATCCATCCGGAAATAGCTGAAAAGCAACTTCAATTGGAGAAGAAATTTATTGCTATGGTTCCTGCCACTGATATGGCTGCTACTGAATTATACAAAACGGATAAAGACTTAGCAATCGAATATATCACAGAATTTTCTGTAAATCACGCTAATAAAACAGTCAGTGAATGGAAAAACTTCTTTGAATATCTTTTCCTAAAATACATGGATGGAAATGTGAAAGAAGTAGCAGCACCAAAAGACGGTTATAAATATGTAACTCCTAAAATTGAATATCCTGGATATGGAGAAGACTGGTATAGAAAGATTATTGAAGAAACCGGAGATCAATTTAAAGTTATTGGAGACAGTCACTAGAAAAAATTTCAATTTACTTGCAAAATCCCTGTTATCAAATAACAGGGATTTTTTTATTTCTCAACAACATCTATTATTGTTTGTTGCTTTTTTTTGTCAATACGTTCGGTAATAATGCCATAAAAAACAAGCGCAATGGCAGCAACAACACCAATTGCAGCAAAAACATACCATAGATGGTGCGCATTATCATAAGCATGGTTCATTTGCTCCATACTAATCTGTCCAGCTTCGTATAGTTTTTGCAGTTTATTAGGATCCGGACAATATTTATCTAACAAATAACCAGAAATAAAAAACCCAGAAACCGCAGCAAAAAACATGTGTATATTGCTGAACCCCAGATACATTCCCTCTTGACCTGCTGGTGCTTGTAGTGAAAAGAATTCCAAATAACGCGGTGAAATCAAAGATTCTGCAATGGCTTGCAAAATAATTCCTACAATAAGCATTAGAGAAATTGGGTGTAAAGTAAAGAGACCTAATATACTAATCTGATTGCCCATTTCACTAGACAGCCATGGTCCAAGCGACATTGCAATAGCAGCAATAGGAATAACAAACATTCCAAAAGCCATAGATGTTATTGCTTTTACATTTCGCAACAACTGTGTTAAAAGCATAACGGTAAAAACTACAATTAGCGGATTAACATTGGCAATCCATTCCGGAGAGGCATGTTCGCCAACCATTCTGATAACATACTTTGGCATGGAAGCATATAATTGAAATTGGGTAATCCAAAATCCGGTAGAGATAAGGACTAAAATTAATAAGCGCGTATTCGTTAAGATACGAACTAAACCAGCCCATATTTCCCCTGCTGATTTTGTTTCGTTTTTTTCTGTATAGCTTTTGAAAAACAGAATAATCAAGATTAATGCGATTAAGGTTAGTCCTGCTGAAAAATAATTAACATAAACAAGACCTAATTGCAGTCTGATTGGATATACTGCTGTTTTCCCAAGAAAAGAACCAACATTAACCATGGCATAAAAAATAGAAAAAGCCCTGGCTCTGTTTTGCTTATTTGTTTCTTTGGCAACTGTAGCTGTAATAACAGATTTTATAGTTGCTCCCCCAATCATAATAAACAATATTCCTGCCATTACGGGGAATTTTGTGGGAAATGCTGCAAAGAGAAAATAACCTATTGTTAAGGACGCAAATGCAATTACTAAGGCTTTTTTAAAGCCAATTTTATCGGCATAAGCTCCTGCAAAAGTGGGCAATAAATACAAACCACCCGAAAAGATACCGCTTACAATCCCAGCTTCTACATCACTAAATCCAACAACCTGAGATAAGAATAAGGTGATAACGATAAACATACCATAGTATGCTCCTCGTTCCAACAATTCGACAAAATTGGCTGTCCAAAATGTTTTTGAAAATTTCCAACTACTTTGCGGTGCTTCTGTTGTGTTTTTCATGTCCTGAGATTCCTACATCGCAAATGTATTGATAAAAATTAACTCTTTTAAGCTATTCCGTATTTTTTATACAAAGGGCAAAAAAAAGCAGATTAACGCGAAAAAAACTTGTATTAATTTATGATAATTTTGCAAAAACCTTATCTGCTAATCTGCTAGCTCCAATGCGGAAATATTTTTTATCAAGCCACTGCTCTCCCAGTATTTTTTTGACCAGATGATAATATTTTATTGCGTCTTCTGCTTCGGAAATTCCTCCTGCAGGCTTAAACCCAATGATTTTCCCAGTTTCTTCATAGCTTTCTTTTATTGCATGAAGCATAACGTAGCTTGCTTCTAAAGTTGCAGCTGGCTGTACTTTTCCTGTCGAAGTTTTGATAAAATCTGCTCCGGCTCCAATAGCAATTTTGGATGCTCTATAAATATTCTCCGGACTATCCAATTCTCCTGTTTCCAATATCACTTTTAAGTGTACATCTCCACAAACTGCTTTATGTTGAGCAACTTCTTCTTCCAAAAAAGCATAATCGCCTTCTAAGAACTTTCCTCGTGAAATAACCATGTCAATTTCATCTGCTCCCTGATCTATTGCATATTTAACCTCATCCAAGCGCAATTGCAAAGGAGATTGTCCGCTGGGGAAAGCACCTGCAACCGATGCAATAGAAATATCATCGCCAACTAATGTCTGCGAAGCTGTTTTTACTAAAGTAGGGTAAACGCATACTGCTGCTACATTTGGAATGCTTGGATTTGTTTTGTTATACGAACGCGCTTTGTTACATAAAGCAACAACCTTATCCCTATTATCCGAACCTTCCAAAGTGGTAAGATCTAAAAAACTTAAAATCTTCTTGTATATTTCATTGTCCTGAGACAAGGCTGTATTGTAAATTTCGTTTTGTAAAAATTCTGCTATACTTTCATTCGTAAATTCCATAATATTGAGTGTTTTTTATTGTTCTGAAAAAATGACTTCTAAAACAGTATGACCAACAGCTTTTAAGGTTTTCGGATCGATAACCTCTATGTTGTCATTCAAGGTATGCCAATGCGCTCCAAAACCTGAGCTTGTTTCAGGATTTCTATGGATAATATCTATGGTAGGAATACCAATGATAGTATTAATATAATAATGATCATCGGTAACATAACCACCTTCACGATGAAGGAAGTAATTTCCATAACCAATATCTTCTGCTGTTTTCCATACTTTGTCAACAATTGTTGGGGCATACATTAGGGAAAAGCCTTCTTTGGTAAACACTGCATCTTTAGCCCCAACCATATCAAGCAATATTCCGTATTTAGCAAAATATCCTGCTTTGTGTGGATTTTTCGCCCAATATTGAGAACCAAGTGCCCAAGTATTATCTTTACCTTTGCCTTGCGCATCTTTAGGTTCTCCATAATCTTCTACATCGAAAAAGATAATATCAATACCAACATTGGGACGATAATTGCTGATTAAACGAGCGATTTCCATCAAAACACCAACACCACTAGCGCCATCGTCAGCACCGTCTATCGGCTTGTTATGATTAGCAGGATCTGGATCCCAGTCTGCATAAGGACGACTATCCCAATGCGCACAAAGTAAAATCCTTGCCGTTTTTTCTTTATCAAAAACGGAAATGATATTTTTGCAATCAATGATTTTACCATTATACAAACGGACTTTAGCTAATTGCATATAACTAGTGTCAGCATATTCTTGCATCTTCGTTGTAAGATAATTAGCACATTCTGCATGAGCCGTTGTTCCTGGAACACGAGGACCAAAATCCGTTTGCGCTTTCACAAAAGCATAAGCTGAATCCTTGTTAAACACCGGGGTTTTTAATTGCTCCGACTGCGAATCATTGATATCGTCCTTTTCTTGTGTCTTTTCATCCTTTTTATTTCCGCATGCAAATAAAAACAGAACAGCTAACACGAGTAAAAATAAAAATGAAGTGTTTTTCATCGATAATTATATTTCTTACTATTAAATAAAACTTCTTTATACTTTATTTAGTATGCAAAGACGCCTTTCTTTGCATTATTTTTTCTCCCACACACTTCCATCAGGCGTGTCTTTAATAACAATATTCAATTCTTGTAAAGCATCCCTGATTTTATCTGATGTTTCAAAATCTTTATTTTTCCTTACTTGTTGACGTATTGCCATAATAAGTTCCATCAATTTATCCATAGACTTATCGTCCTGAACAGTTGTTGTTTCTGTTTCTGATAAACCTAAGATATTTTGAATAAAATCAGGATAAAAATTCGTAAATCGTTCCAATTCTTCTTTTCCAACCACAAGCTTTCCTTCAGCAATTTTATTAATGATTTTCACTGCATCAAAAAGAGCTGCAATGGCAATAGGACTGTTTAGGTCGTCATTCATGGCAGCATAAACCCGAGCAATAATAGCATCAAAACCAACTGTGTTTTCAGCTTTTCCGGCTTGAATTTGAGATAATTTTTTTGCAGCATCAGATAAACGTGTCAAGCCTTTCTCGGCAGCAGTTAATGCTTCATTAGAAAAATCCAGCGTACTACGATAGTGAGCCTGAAGGATAAAAAAGCGAATTGTCATTGGAGAATAGCCTCTTTCTAACAATGGATGATCGCCTTTAAAAAAAGCATCCAGGGTAATAAAATTATTAAGGGATTTCCCCATTTTCTGCCCATTGATAGTAATCATATTATTATGCATCCAATACTTAACAGCCTGCTTATTATTAGCAGCCATCGATTGGGCAATCTCTGCTTCATGATGAGGAAAACGCAAATCCATCCCTCCTCCATGAATATCAAATTCCTCTCCCAAATATTTTGCTCCCATAGCCGAACACTCCATGTGCCAACCGGGAAATCCATCGCTCCACGGTGATGGCCAACGCATAATATGGTTTTTAGAGGCTTTTTTCCATAAGGCAAAATCTACGGGATTTTTCTTCTCCTCCTGTCCTTGTAAATTATCGCGGGTAGTATTGAGCATTTCTTCAATTTTTCTTCCCGATAAAATACCATAATGGTGATTTTCATTGTATTTGACAACGTCAAAATAAATATTTCCATCTACCTCATAAGCAAAACCAGCATCCATAATTTTCTTCACCATTTCTATTTGCTCAATAATATGTCCGCTTGCCAAAGGTTCAATACTGGGTTCTTTTACATTTAATTGGCGCATATTATCCCGATATCGATTGCTGTAATATTGTGCTATTTCCATCGGTTCGAGGTTTTCCAAACGGGCTTTTTTTGCTATTTTATCCTCTCCTTCATCAGCGTCATTTTCTAAATGTCCGACATCTGTAATATTGCGAACATAACGCACTTTATAGCCAATATGCTCTAAATACCTATATACTAAATCGAAACTGATCGCAGGTCGGGCATGACCCAAATGAGCGTCTCCATAAACAGTAGGACCGCAAACATACATTCCCACAAAAGGTGGAGAAATAGCTTCAAATTTTTCTTTTTTTCGTGTAAGACTATTATAAATATATAATTCTTGTTCCATTTCTCATTTTTTATAAGGCAAAAATACATTTTTTAAAGGAATTTTTATTGTATTTTTGTAAAGAAAGAGAGGAAAGAATATTGAAACGCATACTGGCATACTTTTTTATTATTCCTATTCGCTGCTATCAGTGGTGTATTTCTCCGTTTTTGATGCCTTCTTGCCGACATAGTCCTTCTTGTTCCACATATAGTATTATTGCCTTAAAACGCTTTGGGATAATTAAAGGAAGTCGCTTAGCAACAAATAGAATTATTCGCTGTCGCCCGGGAGGAACATACGGTCATGATCCGGTTCCCAAACTGCTTCCGAAAAAGCTAAGATTAAGCTATTCTGTCCGAAAAAAAGCCAAAAAGCAAAGCAAACGTATTGCTTCGCATTGGTAATGCTTGTTTTTTGTTTTTTTCTTTTCAAAACTGCATTTATAATCACGTCCGTTTCATAACAGTCCAGCAAAAAACTAGCTACTTGACAATGTAAAAAGGAATTATTAAGCTGCCCTTTCAGGGCGAAAGCATTTAATGCTATTTAGCTCGAGGCGATGCCTCGAGCTA
>CAZJZP010000143.1:0-4415 GCA_964550505.1 uncultured Prolixibacteraceae bacterium
TTGATTCTTTAGATGCAGCTAAAGAGCAGCTTGATTTTCTTATTGGAACAACTGCTAACATTGACAGAACAGCGAAAAACGACTTTCATCATCTAAAAAAAATAAAGCAAATAATTACATCCAAAAAAAACAGCATTCATCATCTTGGAATCCTTTTTGGAAGTGAAGAATCGGGATTGTCCAATCTGGATTTAAAGAAGTGTGATGTAATTACAAGTATCCCTATTCAACAGCCTTATCCTTCATTAAACCTTGCTCAAGCTGTGATGATTGTAGCTTATGAATTAAGCGATATTCCTAAAATGAATAAATCCCAAAAAAAAGAAGCAACTTCCCTCTATCCTCAACTTAAAAACGAAATAATTGAATTGTGGGAAAACAATAATTTAGACACTTCAACTGTTCTTTTTAATAGAATGTTAGAACGACTAGCCTTAACTAACACAACAGATGCAAAACTATTTTTATCCGCTTTACATAAAATTAAAAAATCATGAAAGCTATACGAAATCTTACACTTTTTTTCTTTATTCTTCTCGGGACAAGTTGTCATGTAGCCCGTTTTTTCTACTTCAATGTGGCAGATATGCGCGATTACAAAAAGTTTCCGCAACGTTCGCTCACAAAAGCCGAAAATCCTTTCGTATTTGTTGAAAACAGCCTTGATAATAATTTGTACAAAATCAAATTCCCAAAAATGCAAGAAAATGAACAAAAAATTCAAAACTGGGATATGCTGCTGGAAGAAACAAAAAGCTTTTCATTATTAATTATCAAAAATGACAGTATTCTTTTTGAACGCTATTATTCCGGTGATGACAGAATTTATCCTTCTTTTTCCGTGGCAAAATCATATCTTTCAGCCCTTATTGGAATTGCTATTGACGAAGGGATAATTCAGTCAGTAAATGAACCCATCACCAATTATTTAGACTTTTTCGAAAATGAAGGCTTTGATAAAATCACAATCGAACATCTGTTAAACATGAAATCGGGGATTGATTTTAAAGAATCCTATTTCAATCCTTTCGGAGACATTGCAAAATACTACTATGGACGAAACCTAAAAAAATATGTGCGTTCCTTAGAAATCAAAGAAAAACCCGGTCAAAACTACGAATACATCAGCGTAAACACTTTGTTGTTAGGCATGATTATTGAAAAAGCCAGCGGAAAAAAACTCTATGAATATCTGGACGAAAAACTATGGAAACCGCTAGGCATGGAATTTGAAGCAACAATGAATGTGGACAGTGAAAAACATGATATGGCTAAATCCTATTGTTGCATCAACGCTCGCTCCAGAGACTTTGCTAAATTCGGTCGTTTGTTTCTAAATAAAGGGAATTGGAACGGCAAACAAATTATCTCTGAAGAGTGGATTAAAAAATCAATAGAAATAGAATATACTGATGATGCCTACTCCAAATATCATTATCAATGGAGAATCAGAAAAAATGGCAGTTATTATGCACAAGGCATTCTTGGTCAGTTTATTTATGTTAATCCCAAACAAAATATTATCATTGTACGTAACGGAAAGAAAAAAGGCATCAATTATTGGCCTAGCATTTTTGATTATATAGCAAAAAACATTTAATCTATGGATACAATTAAAAACCCACATGTAATAGAATTATTAACGGTTGCAAATGAATTTTGCTACTTTACGGAACAGATTGGCAATTATCAGAAAGAAGAATTACTGCCTGTTTTACAAAAAATGCTGGCTCTTTTATATTTAAAAGGCAGTTTATTACCCGATTTCCAATATGAAGATACAGAAAGTATTGAGCGCTTTGTTACGGAAGAAGAATGGGAGCTTATTCATCAATCCATCAAAAAAGTCTTTGCAGATGAAGATGTTTTTAACTATTTAAATGATGTGGATGATATTCAAACAACAGAAATATCAGAACAACTAGCGGACATTTATCAAGATTTGAAAGATTTTATTTTGCTCTACAAAAAAAACATCAGCAATGCGCAAAAAGCTGCCATTCATGAAGTAATCCGATTATATAAAAGCAATTGGGGCATCAAATGTCTATTACTGAATAATATTTTGCATAAAATGCGTTTTATAACAACATAAATAAGATTTATTTAGATTTTTTCAAAATAACTAAAAAATATATCTTTGCAATTACATTTAATAATCTAAAATATTAAGAACCGATGAAAACAATAAAACTAATTCTTCTCTTATTAATCACTCAATCTCTATTTGCACAAGAATACAATATTACTATAAAACTTAATGACTTAACGGAAGGTGATGTGCAGCTAGGACATTATTACGGGCAGCATCAGTATATTAAAGACACTGCTGCAATCAATGCAAAAGGAATTTGTGAATTTCAAAGTGATACTGCTTGGCCAGGAGGTATTTATTTTGTTGTTTTCTCTAATAATCAGTATTTTGAATTTATGATGAACGGAGAAAAAGCAATGGTTTTCGAAACTTCTGCCGCAAATCCAGCAAAAGATATGTATGTGAAAAAGTCGAAAGAAAACACTATCTTCTACGAATACATGTCTTATGTGCAAAATAAACAAGACAGCATAATTTTTCTTCAAGGAAGAATAAAAGCTTTGCAAAAATCAAAAAATGATTCCCTTCAAATATACAAAGACAGATTAGACGCACTCAATACAATCATGCAGGATAAAAAACTGAAATTGATTGAAAAGCATCCAAACTCTATGGCTGCAACAATCTTTATGGCATCCAAATCTCCTGAAATACCAGAAGAAACTCCTATTCTTCCCAATGGGAAAAAGGATTCCACTTATGCTTACAGATATTACAAAGCTCATTTCTGGGACAATATTGATTTGACAGATGACAGAATTCTTCGTACACCTATACTTTACAGCAAATTAGACGAATACCTTTTCAAGGTTATACCTCAGCATCCTGATTCTGCCATAATAGAAGTTGACAAACTTATCGAAAAAAGCAGGGGAAATAAGGAAATGTTTAAATACATTCTTTGGCTTACTACCTATAAATACGAAAGCTCTGCAATGATGGGATTTGATAAGGTTTTTGTGCATTTAGTAAATAAATATTACAAAACTGGTGAAGCTTTTTGGGTTGCTAAATCCACCCTAAACCATATGATTGAACGAGCTGACAAACTAGAACCACTATTATTAGGAGAAATTGCTCCAAATATGATTATTATTGATACCAATAATCGCTTATATTCCATGCACAGTATTGAAGCAGATTTCTTAATAATCGCTTTTTGGGATACAGAATGTGGTCATTGCATGAAGGAAATCCCTAAATTGAATAAATTCTATAAAGAATTCAAAGATTATTATAATATGGAAGTCTTTGCTGTCTCAACGGACACTTCACTGACAGAGTGGAAAGACTACATCAAGAAAAAGAATTTAACATGGGTCAATACCAATGGAACACGAACAGCGACAGAAGATTTCCATAAGCTATATGATATTTACAGCACGCCCGTTTTTTATCTTCTTAATGAAGAAAAACGCATTATTGCAAAACGATTAAGCGTTGATCAAATGAAGAATTTCATTCATAAATACCATACAGAAGCTATTAAAAACAAAGACTAAAAGCTATTTTTTTTAATTTTATCCAATGAGATATAGTCATCATAATTTGTTTGATTAGAAATTTTGATAAAATCGTGGTTTAAATAAGCTCTAGCTCCAAAATAGCAAAGCCATGAGTATTCTGCTTCTACATGTACTGCTTTCCCTGTAAATTCAAAAACAATAACACATTGTTCTCCTTCTTCTTCCTGACTCCGATAGACATATTGGTTTTCTATTGCTGTTTTAGCTGCCATACCTCTTGCAGTAGCAAAATGATAGGTTGGACCACAAATTACTTCTACTTCAAATTGAATACTGTCTTTGGCTCTTTCTTCAATAATCAAATAACCACCATTAAAAGCAATTTCATAATATGGCTTTTCCGCAGAACTCCACATATCATTTATCCAGTGGTATTCATTACCGTAAGAACCACTAATAGAATGATTTGTTTGCTGTGAGTAATCGAGTAAATCCTTTCTCTTAAGTAATTCTTTATTTCCGGAAACTATCTGCAGATTTACTTCAAATACTTTAGTATTTATCATCCAAACACCTTTTAAGCTGTCTGCTTTTCTATCGAGATAAAAATAGCCTGTTGTATCTCCTGCAACATATTCTTCCATATAAACACACTGCTGATAATTCTCTCCATACAATTCAATAAAGTCTTTTTGGTTCTGATAACGATATCGACCATGAAAAATCCCTGTCTCATAATCTGAGGAAGTAATTTGCATTTCAATCGGGTATTTTCCAACAAATCCTTCAATAAAAAGCGTATCTGAAAGTGCAAAAGACTTATTATTAAAACTGATTAGCAAAAGCATCAATAA
>CAZJZP010000143.1:4515-6606 GCA_964550505.1 uncultured Prolixibacteraceae bacterium
TTTCCTTTCTTATCTTTCATAAAACACACCAAATCAACCGGATTAAAATGCGTTGCTTGTTGGAATTTTCTCTTCTGATCGGGATTATGCAAATTAATTTGCGAACTCTCCACAATTTGTAAACTTGGAAAATCAAATCCTTCCACCCAAAAAGGACCACCACCTGGCTCTCCTTCATTTCTAACCATTCCACAAACCCTTATTGGTCGATCTAAAAAGCTATAATAAAAATCATATTGCGCAACTTCTTCCATCATATCAATTTCATCAGGAATTTGATAGCCCAGAAATTTCTTTATATATTTTTTCATTTCAGCTAGCTCAATATCATTCAAATCTCCTTCGTTTAAGCGTTCTAAATAATCGTTCATCTGTTTTTTCACTTCCAACAGCACACCTCCGAGCAGTTTTTTATAGCGAACAGTAATGTCTTTGATGCTGTCTTTCACAAGATTATCAATATTTTTAATAAAGACAATATCAGCATCAATATCATTTAAATTGTGTATTAAAGCACCGTGTCCTCCTGGACGAAAAACCAACTGTCCCTTACTATCTCTCAAAAGTTCATTTTGCAAATCCAGAGCTATCTGATCGGTAGATGGCTTTTGAAAAGAATAAGAAATCTTGTATTTAACGGAAAAGCGTTTTTCATATTTCTCCACTTTCTGCGCCAACAATTCCTTAAACATCTGCTCGTGTTCTTTGGAAATAGTGAAATGCAACCGTGCTTCTTGTTGATTATCTGTTGCATACAAAGCGGCTTCCACCAAATGCTCTTCCAAAGCCGTTCGGTTTTCATCAGAATAAGAATGAAATTGCAATAAGGCTTTTGGTTTAGCTGCATAGTGAAGCCCTTTTTCTGTGAGAAAGTACTCTAAAATCAAATGATATTGCTTTTCTTCTAAAAGTGTATCTATAATGAAACCATCACTTTGTAAAGAATTTTCCAAATCCCTATAAAAAGCAAAATCTTTAATTTGCTCAAAAAACTGCTTAACGTCAGCAGTCGCTTTTTCAAGAATAGCATCCTTGGTATTATAGAAATTTTGTAATGATTTAAACATACGTGTCGCAGCACCTGAAGCTGGAACAAATTTCACAATACTATAGTCCGCAAGAGCCTTTTCATACAAATTAATATATTTATCTATTTCTCCCTCACTATAACTTCTAATACCATCTCCAAGAGCGGCAGCTCTATCTATTTCAACGTAGCTTTGTTCTTTCTTCAAAGCTGTAATTTGTTCTTTAATCTCTGCAAGGCTAAGACCTTGTTGTTCTATTTGTTTAATATCTTCTTTAGAAAAATCTTTTATCATTTTTTGTTTATTTATTTTTTTTCAAAAATACATGCTTTTGTTTTTTATCACAAGTTTTTTTTAATAATTCAATAAATGTTTTTACTTTTGCATTGCTTTGCCCAGATGGCGGAAATGGTAGACGCGCATGGTTGAGGGCCATGTTCCTTCACGGGAGTGCAAGTTCGATTCTTGTTCTGGGCACTTTTATCTTAGATTCTCTTAATCAAAATCCATTTCACAATGAAAATACTATTTTCAAATACTAAAAAGCTGTTATTAGTGCTTTTTGTCTTCTTCCTTTGGAGTTGTGGCAACAACAAAGAACATAAGGAAACTTCAGATGAATTTATTACTGATACTAATAATGAACAAACAATTCCTGAAGAAATGCCCGCAAAAATGCGTTGGATAAATGACTCTGAAAATCTATTTTCAGCTGAGGAAAAAGATAGCTTAAACAAAATTATCAATGAATATGAAATAGCCTCATCAGATGAAATCTATATTTTAACGGTGAAAAAAATCAGTCCTTATGAAGATTTAACCAATTACTCTGATGCCCTTTTCAATGTTTGGAAACCCGGGAAAAAAGAAAAGGACAATGGCTTGATATTTGTTATTTCTCGTGAACTTGGGGAATTAAGAATGGTCAGCGGCAGCGATATTGAAAAAAAAATAAGTGAGGAAGATTCCTATCATATTATTAATAATATTATGATTCCTGCTTTTATGAATTCCGACTATTACGGAGGCACTAAAGAAGCGCTCCAACTAACAATCCAAACAT
>CAZJZP010000144.1:0-6587 GCA_964550505.1 uncultured Prolixibacteraceae bacterium
GAAATTTCAATATCGGGTATTTGGAGTTTTAAATCACTAAGACTTTTGTGTTGTTTAAGTATTTCGCGAAAAGACTCATATCCGTGCGAACGAAATTCATTGACAAGCTCATCGATTTCTTTTCTAGGGATTAGATATTTATTTAAAACCCGAGAGAATATTTCTAGCGAAGTTTCAAATTCTTCTGGAATAACTTCGTCAGCACCAGCTTTGTACAAATCTTCAACATCTCCAACATGCCTAGTTCGGGCAATAATATAAATATCATTATTTAATTGCCTAGCATTTCGAATAATGGTGTATATTTTACTTGGATCGCTGATAACACAAACTAGGACTTTTGCTTTTTTTATTTCGGCATTTTCTAAAACGGATCCCAAAGCTGCATCTCCAAAAATGATTGGTTCACCTTTGGCTTGTTTTTCTTTCACTAATTCGGCATCAGATTCAATCACAAGATAGCTGATTTTGGAGGTTTTTGCAGCTTTAGCTATGTTTGTCCCATTTAATCCCAACCCTACAATAATGATATGATTATCAATCCCTTTTGGTTTGTTTTCTGGTGTTTTTCTTATACCATTGACATACTTTTGAGGGATAGGTAATACTCTTAGTATAATGTCAGCAGATCGCGGAGCTAGCATGATAATAAAAGGAGTGAGAATCATGGTAAAGGTGGTAACGGAAAGAAAAAGTTGGTAATAAAAGATTCCACTTTCGCTACTGTCAAATACAAAAAGATTTTTTACGCCCATATCAGCCAAAATAAAAGAAAATTCTCCGATTTGACACAGCGCTAAGCCCACAATAACCGTTGTGCGAAAAGGATAACCTAAAACAAAGGCTGCCAAACCGCCAATAATGGATTTTATCAACATCACTCCCAAGACAAAAGCTAAAACAATCAGCGGATTAGAAACAACAAAATTAATGTCTAAAAGCATACCGACAGAAACAAAGAAAAATGCAGTGAAAATATCCCTAAAAGGAATGATTTTTCCAAAAGCGTGGTGGCTGTATTCCGATTCTGATATTGCCAAGCCTGCCAAGAAAGCTCCAAGTGCAAGAGATAAACCAAGTAAAGAGCTTAACCAAGCAACAGCTAATCCAATTAATAATAATGTGAGAAGAAATAATTCATTATTTCCAGTTTTTGCAACAGCATGCAGGATTTTTGGGATAAACCATCTTGCTCCAGCATAAGTTACTACGAGTAATATCAGTGTTTTAACCAATAAGTAAATTAGAGATAAACTGATGTTTTCTGAAGTTCCTGCAAGAATAGGAACAAAAAGCATCATCGGAACAATAATTAAATCCTGATAAATCAAAATACCTAAGGATGTTTTTCCGTGGAAACTTCCTATTTCATTATTTCGCTGGAGAGTTCTCAATACAATTGCTGTACTACTTAAAGCTAAAAGGAATCCCATAAATAGGGCTTCTTCAAAACTGTGCCCAAGCATATAACTTATGGCAAAGGCAAAAGCAATACTTAAGCCAACCTGTAGCGTTCCACCAAGAAGTACTGTTCTGCGAATCTGAATCAGGCTTTTTAATGAAAACTCAATACCAATGGTAAATAACAGAAGCACAACCCCCATTTCGGCAAGATACTCCAGCTCGTGATTCTCGCTCCCAATAATGCTAATGCCACTAGAAAAATTAATAAGTCCTGTTGGTCCGATAATTAATCCTGTTACCAAAAACCCTACAATTGGAGGGATTTTAATTTTTTGGAAAATAAAAACAACCAAGGCGGAAAGCGCAAAAATAATTACGATATCTTGTAAAAGAGGTATCTGCATGCCATGAAATTATGGCACGAAGATAATAAAAAAAATGAATGTAAGAATGGGGTTTATACCGTTTTATCGTTTATTTATCTTCAAAAATGGAATTGAAAAGCAAGCGGGCTTTATTCCAATTTTCTCTGTTAATGCAATATTTGATATAGGGAGGTTCAATTTCTCCTTGTATTAAGCCAGCATGCTTTAATTCTTTTAAATGTTGGGATAGGGAGGAACGACCGATGGGCAATTCCTCAACCAGATTGCCGCTATAACAACAACTATTCATTCTTGCTAATTTTTCTAGAATATACAATCTGGCAGGATGACTAATCGCTTTTGCTATTATAGCCAATTCCTGAATTTCTTTAGGGTATTTAATATCTTTAGCCATGAATATTTTCTTTTATGATTTTTTTTATTTCATCTTTCGAGGGCAATCTCCCGCTGAAAATAAGTTTTTCATTAATGACAAAACCAGGCGTTCCTAATCCCCCGTAGTTCATTATTTCAATAATGTCTTCTACTTTGCTAACTTCGGCTTCAATGTTGTTTTCCTGCACAACTTCATTGGTCATTTTTTCTAGGCTTTTGCATTTTGCACAACCAGCACCTAAAATTTTAATATTTGCTTTCATAATTGTATCTATTTCATTTTAATATTTCGCAAATATACGAAATGATATGTTTTTAGACAAATTTTATTTGATTGTTTTTAAAAAAATGAACCGTAAATCAGACCAGAAATTGTAGCCATAACAATAACTAGCGAAACATAAACGATAGTTTTTTTTGTTCCGATAACTCCACGGATAACCAACATATTAGGTAAAGAAAGTGAAGGTCCGGCAAGTAATAAAGCTAAGGCTGGTCCTTTTCCCATGCCATTGGCAATTAAACCTTGTAAAATGGGAACTTCGGTTAAGGTTGCAAAATACATAAAAGCTCCAATAATGGAGGCGAAAAAGTTTGATGCGATAGAATTGCCGCCAACAGCCCATGATATCCACTCATTAGGAACAACTCCTGGAATATTTACATTGTCATGCGTAGAACCAAGCAAAAAGCCTGCTATGATAACTCCAATAGCCATAAGTGGCATAATTTGTTTGGTAAATTCCCAAGTGGATAAAGTCCATTCCCGATTTTCAGCATCTCTTTTGTCGTAGAATGTTATCACACTCAAGGAAGCAATACCTACGAGCATTGGAACTAAAGGAATAATTTTTGGATCCGTTATTAAATGATTGGAGAGGAAGATAGAAGCTATGGTAACTAAAGTCGCACCTAAAACCCACTGCCATTTGATTTTTAGAATTTTTATTAATGAATAGACTAAAAATAGCGAAAAGAATCCAGTAACGTACCATTTGTATGTCCAAATATAGAACCAAAGGCTGGAATTGTCACCATCTGCCAGACTTCCCCAATTAGCAAAGACAAGTATAGCTACAAGAGTGAAAAAATGTAGTGAAGTTTGCCACATCGGTCGTTTTTCTGGTGGAGATTGAATGTTCATTTGCTCCTTTTTTTTTTGTTTTTCTTCTTTTCGATAGATTAATGACATTAATAATCCAATTACGATGGCAAATACAACAGCTCCAACTACACGTGCAAGCCCCATTTCAAATCCCAATATTCTTGCCGTTAAAATAATAGCTAGAATATTTATTGCAGGTCCGGAATATAAAAAAGCAATAGCAGGACCTAAACCAGCACCTCTTTTGTGGATACTGGAAAAAAGCGGTAAAATGGTGCAACTGCAAACTGCTAAAATTGTTCCTGAAACGGAAGCAACAGTATAAGCAAGCCATTTTTTTGCGTTCGCCCCGAAATATTTCAGAACCGAGCCTTGACTAACAAAAACGGCAATAACTCCTGCAATAAAAAAGGCTGGCAGCAAACATAATATCACATGCTCTCGGGCATACCATTTCGTTAAATCCAAGGTGGCTTTAATAGCCAACATAAAACTTTTACTGTCGATAGGGAGAAAAAATGCCATTGCAAAAATGGCGGATATCCAAAACAGTATGCGTATTTCCTTATTAATTTTCATTTCTGTTTAATATGATGTTTTAACATTTCGCAAAATAACGAAATGAAATTTAATTATACAAGATTTTTCTTTGTTTTTTCCGTTTTATTTAAAGCTTGAATATAAAAAAGAAAGAATTTTAAGTTAAGATTATAAATATCTTAGAAGAATTTTTATACATTTGCAGCAAATTAAAAAACAGATTTAAATACTTATGTCTTCACGGGTTAATATTTTTGCCGGCAGGGCAAGTCGTTATTTAGGAGAACAAATTGCTGATGCTTATGGAATGAAGCTAGGCAATGTACATACTTCCAAATTTAGCGATGGGGAATTTCAACCTTCTTTTGAAGAAACGGTCAGGGGAAATGAACTATTTATTGTTCAATCCACTTTTGCTCCAGCAGATAATTTAATGGAGTTATTGATGATGATTGATGCTGCTAAGAGAGCTTCTTCAAAACAAGTTGTTGCTGTTATACCTTATTTTGGATTTGCTCGTCAGGACAGAAAAGACAAGCCTCGTGTTGCTATTGGAGCAAAACTAACCGCTAATCTTTTATGTGCAGCTGGTGTTGATAGAATAGTAACAATGGATTTGCACGCTGATCAAATTCAGGGATTTTTTGATATTCCTGTAGATCATTTATATGGATCCGCTGTTTTTATTCCGTATATCAGAAGTCTTAATTTGAATTCTGTAGCAATGGCTTCTCCAGATACAGGTGGAACAAAACGCGCAGCAGCTTATTCCAAATTTTTAGACTGTGATTTGGTTATTTGTTACAAACAACGTTCAAAATCAACAGTTAATCATGTTGAATCCATGACTCTTATTGGAGAGGTGAAAGATAAAGATATTCTGTTAGTAGATGATATTATTGATACAGCAGGTACAATATGTAAAGCTGGAGAATTGATTAAAGATGCAGGAGCACGTAGCGTTAGAGCAATTTGTACACATCCGGTTTTTTCAGGAAATGCATACCAGAATATTGCAAATTCTGTTTTTGAAGAGGTTATTGTTGCAGACACACTCCCGCTTAAAGAGAAATTGGATAAAATTACCGTTTTATCAACAGCGGATTTATTTGCTGATGTAATAGGAAGAATTCACAGAGATGAGTCGATAAGTACCCATTTCAAATTAAATACAATTTTATAAACTTAAATTAAAGAAAAATGAAAACAGTATCTATGAGCGGTTCTCTTAGAGAGAACGTAGGGAAAAAAGATGCAAAACAATTGCGAGCACAAGATTTAATCCCTTGTGTATTATACGGTGGAAAAGAACAACTCCATTTTACACTTAAGGAATTAGAACTGCTAAAAATAGTGGAAACTAATGAAGTTTGTTTTTTAGATCTGGAAATTGGTGAAAAGAAATATCCTGCTATATTACAGGATATCCAGTATCATCCAGTAACAGACAAGCCTTTGCATGTTGACTTTTTGGAAATTGTGGAAGGAAAAGAAATTAAAATGGAAATCCCTGTTAAACTAACAGGTGCTTCTGTAGGTGTTTTGAAAGGTGGTCGTTTAATTAAGCGTTTGAGAAAACTAGTCTTAAAAGCCCTTCCTGAAAATATGCCGGAAAATATTACAATAGATATTTCCAAATTAGACATCATGGACGTTGTTAAGGTGCAGGATATTGAAATTGAAAATGTGAAAGTCTTAAGTGTTCCAACAGAACTTATTGTTGGTGTTAAAACTGCTAGGACTATTGTTGAAGAAGAAGAAGAGGAAGAAGAAGGTGAAGAAACTGAAGGTGAAGCAAAAGAAGGAGCTGAAGCTTCTGCTGAATCATCAGAAGAAAAGGCATAAGAACAGTATAAAAACAAAATCAAATAAAAAGGGCGTATTATTACGTCCTTTTTTTTATCCTCCGCTTATCATATGGATAATATCTACTTTGTCTCCAGCTTTGATAATACTGGAAGAATAAGCGTCTTTTTTGATTAGCTTTCCGTTAATCTTAATTACTAAATTCGTAAAACTGAAATTTTTAATTTCCAAAACTTCGGAAATGCTCATACTTTCTTTGTCAAATTCTTCTTTTCTATTGTTAAGTGTTATTTGCATGGTAAAAAATCTTCTTTATTCTTTCATTTCTAACAAAATTTCTAAACAAATGTTTGCTTGCATATTGGCAACTATTCCAACTCTGGGAGCCAACGGAGGATTTTCTTCACTTATTTCAGATTTTTCATCTCCACAAACATATAGCTTTTCGATTTTTCTTTGCCTAATTTCATTTGTTTTCCCCCATCCAGCCATTCCCGAACCACTGATAATATGTGTTTCTGGAAGCTGTGTTAATACCGTTTCTATAAGCATTTTCTTTGTTTCTGCTAAATCGAAAGCTTCAATAATAACAGAACAATTAGAAAATAAGCTGTAGATGTTTCCTTCGTCTATTTTTAGCTGATGAGTTTCAACAGTGCAAGCTGGATTAATTCGTTGGATATTTTGTTTCAATGCTTCCACTTTTGGCATTCCAATCTGATCAACAAAATAATATTGTCTGTTTAAGTTGCTTTCGTCAATACTGTCAAAATCAACCACAATTATTTTCCCAATGCCGGTACGAGCTAAAGCAACAGCAGCATTTGAACCTAAACCACCTGCTCCAGCAATGCCAACGTTGAATTTTTTTATATGTTTTTTTATCTCTTCGAAATTCATATCTCTTTTTTTGATTAGGAAAAAGTAAAAAAGTAATTCATGCCAAAGTTCCATAAAGTTACGATAATAAT
>CAZJZP010000145.1:0-6500 GCA_964550505.1 uncultured Prolixibacteraceae bacterium
TCTACCTGCATAAAACTAAGCTCAAGCGGGGTTTTTCTGCCAAATATTTTGACCATCACCTTGAGCTTTTTCTTTTCATCATTCACTTCTTCAATAATACCTGAAAAACTGTTGAACGGACCATCGATAACCTTTACCGTTTCTCCCACGAAGAAAGGCACATTCAGTTCTTCATCGCTGGCATTCATTTCGTCAACTTTACCAAGTATTCTGTTGATCTCAGCCTTTCTCAAAGGTACAGGTTCCCCATCCTGTGAACCCAGGAAACCAATCACATTGGGAACATTTTTCAGCAGGTGAGGTATCTCTCCAACGAGGACAGCTTCAACGAGCACATAGCCCGGGAAGAATGTTCTTTCTTTACTGATCTTCTTACCTGATCTTATCTGATATACTTTTTCGGTAGGTACTAAAACCTGTGAAACAGCATCCATCAAATTCAATCCTTCAATTTCCTTCTCGATGTATTGCTTCACTTTCTTTTCGCTACCGCTAATAGCTCTAACTACATACCAATTTTTTCCTTGTTCACTCATAGTTTACTGCCTAAAAGAATAAAAATAGATTATAAGATTAAAATAACGTATAGAATATTTCAAGCGCTTTTTCAAAAGTTACATCCATCAAATAGACTACTAAAGCTATTATAAGGGAAGCAATGGATACAACTATTGCGCTGTTTTGTAATTCACTCCATGTTGGCCATGTTACTTTATGTACCAATTCATCGTAGCTACTTTTTATGTATTCAGTTATTTTTGCCATCTTACCATCTATTTTGCACGGGTGGAAGGAGTCGAACCCTCAACCAATGGTTTTGGAGACCACTACTCTACCAATTGAGCTACACCCGTATATTGTTAAAGGTATCCCATAAAATGGGACACCTTCTATACTAATTTTTAAAGAACTATATTATTCAATAATTTCAGTTACCTGTCCTGCACCTACTGTACGTCCACCTTCACGAATTGCAAATCGCAATCCTTTATCCATAGCAACTTCATTAATTAATTGCACTTCAACAGACAAGTTATCTCCAGGCATTACCATTTCGCGTCCTTCAGGAAGCATAATTTCACCTGTTACATCACATGTTCTGAAGAAAAACTGCGGACGATATTTGTTTCTAAATGGAGTATGACGTCCACCTTCTTCTTTACTTAAGACATAAACTTCTGCTTTAAATTTAGCATGAGGCTTAACAGAACCTGGCTTAACGATTACCATCCCACGGTTGATTTCATCTTTATCAATACCTCTAAGAAGTAATCCAACATTATCTCCAGCTTCTCCTCTATCAAGAATTTTACGGAACATTTCAACACCAGTAACAACTGATTTCAATTTTTCAGCTCCCATTCCGATGATATCAACAGGGTCTCCACTGTTAATAACGCCAGTTTCAATTCTTCCGGTAGCAACTGTACCACGTCCTGTAATAGAAAATACATCTTCAACAGGCATTAAGAAATCTTTATCAGTATCACGTTGAGGAGTAGGAATCCATTCGTCAACAGCATTCATTAATTCAAAGATTTTCTCTACCCATTTTTCTTCTTTATTTAACCCACCAAGAGCTGAACCTTGAATAACAGGTGTGTTATCACCATCAAATTCGTAGAAACTTAACAAGTCTCTGATTTCCATTTCAACAAGCTCAAGTAATTCTTCGTCGTCAACCATATCTACTTTATTCATAAATACAACCAAACGAGGAACACCAACCTGACGTGCCAAAAGGATATGTTCACGTGTTTGTGGCATAGGTCCGTCAGTTGCAGCAACTACCAAAATAGCACCGTCCATCTGAGCAGCACCAGTAACCATGTTTTTCACATAATCCGCGTGACCAGGACAGTCAACGTGAGCATAATGTCTTTTTTCTGTTGTGTATTCTACGTGAGCGGTATTAATTGTAATACCTCTTTCTTTTTCTTCCGGAGCGTTATCGATGGAATCAAAAGATTTAAACTCAGAAAGTCCCTTGTCAGCAAGGCACAATGTAATAGCAGCGGTTAAAGTGGTCTTACCATGATCAACGTGACCAATAGTTCCAATATTAACGTGCTCTTTTGAACGATCAAATTTTTCTTTAGCCATAATATCAATACTTAGATTTTAATTTAATTTTTATTTATTTCTTCGTTTACGTTTGTTTATTAATACTAACTAAGAGCCAATGACGAGAATTGAACTCGTGACCCCTTCCTTACCAAGGAAGTGCTCTACCCCTGAGCTACATCGGCAAAGAGCGGGAGACGGGCCTCGAACCCGCTACCTACAGCTTGGAAGGCTGTCGCTCTACCAAATGAGCTACTCCCGCATTGACTATATAACTATTGTGGGGAGAGGAGGATTCGAACCTCCGAAGGCTGAGCCAACAGATTTACAGTCTGCCCCGTTTGACCGCTTCGGTATCTCCCCAATGCTTTCTCAATGTGAGCCGATGGAGGGATTCGAACCCCCGACCGGCTGATTACAAATCAGCTGCTCTGGCCAACTGAGCTACATCGGCATAAATTCAGTATTGTCAAATAACTATCAATAATAAAAAAAACAGTCCTCATTTTTAAGGACTGCAAATTTATAAAAGTTTTAATTAACTACAAAAGAATTGTAATAAAAATTATGCCAAATGTTATATCTTGTTGATTATCTGACTATTTAATTTTGTCTTTATGTTTTTTTAACTGCTTTATTAATGCATTTACTGCTGTATCTGTGGCTTGTTCAAAAGAGTCACTTTGTTTTTTTACAAATAAATCATTACCTGGTATCATCAGTTTAATCTCTGTAATCTTATTCCCATGCGATTCGTTTTTATCAAGTTTCAACACTATCTCGCTTGCTATTACACTATTGTAGAGTTTTTCAACTTTTGAAAGTTTTTTACTAATGAATTCTTCCAATTTTTGATCTGTTTTGAAATGTACTGCATTGATTGTAAGTTTCATTTTTTACCTCCTTATTAAATATGTGTGTGTGCATTTTATTCTCCTCGAGGATGTGCTTTTTTATATACTTGATTTAACTTCTTTATAGTGTTATGTGTGTAAATTTGTGTGGCAGACAAATTTACATGGCCTAAGATTTCTTTGATAGTATTTAAATCTGCTCCGTTATTTAACATATGTGTAGCAAAACTATGACGCAAAACATGCGGACTCTTTTTTTTAATCGTTGTAACTTGACTAAGATAATAATTTACGACTCGATATACAAGTTTTGGATAAAGTTTTTTTCCATTTTCTCTAATAAAAAAATTGCTATCCTTAGATTCACAAGCTAATGCTTCTCTAGATGTAAGATACTGATTAATGTCTGGCATTATTTCCCTGCTCAGTGGAATTATCCTTTCTTTATTTCTTTTACCTAAAACCTTTAATTGCATTTGGTGAATATCAAGTCCTGAGAGTTTCAAACTAATAAGTTCGGCTTGTCTAATTCCAGTACTATAAAACAAATGTATAATGAGTTTATCTCTTTGCTCTCTAAATGTATTTTCTTGAAAAACTTTATCTAACAATAAATCCATTTTATCCTCCTCCACAAAAACGGCTAATCGCTTTTCTTGTTTTGGAGTTACAATTTTCAGAAAAGGATTATCTTCTCGGATTTTTTTCTGCTTCAGATATTTAAAAAACGAACGAATACTACTAAGTTTTCTATTCGCAGTTCTGGTATTTATTCCTTTGTCCAACAATAAAGCCAGCCAGGAACGAATAATTAAATGATCTGCTGTTTCAAGTTTTTGTTGATATTCTTCTTGACAAAAAACGGCAAATTGACGTATGTCCGTTTCGTAAGATTTAACGGTGTGTGGAGAATACTTTCTAACGGCACTAATATATTCAATGAATTGTGTAATTATCATTAATAGAAATTAAAAACCCGTACATTTTTGTAACGTTAAAGATACAAAAATAGTACGGGAAAAAATCTTTTTTTAAAATTTGCTTAACTATTTTCTTGTCTCATCTGCTGAACATAGATAGCTTTTAGCTTTTCTTCTCTACGTTGTACAGAAGGTTTAGTGAAACGCTGCCTTTCTCGAAGTTGTTTAATAACTCCTGTTTTCTCAAATTTTCTTTTGAGTTTTTTTAAGGCTTTGTCAATGTTTTCACCTTCTTTTACAGGTACAATAATCATAATTAATACTCTCTCTTTCTTTTAGTTAATAATTAAGATGCTGCAAATCTATGACTTTTTTTTTATTTGAGCAATAATTATACATTTTATTAACAAATAACGGCTTTTTTGTTAAATTTTAGTTATTTCCTCTTTTTTCTACTAAATGTAATATTTTTTCTTTAAATTTGCAAATAAATTAGATAAAATAAAATTATGAAAAAAATCATTATTCTTAGCATTCTACTTCAAATTGCATTTTGTTTTTCTACGCAAAGTGTTTTTGCTCAAAGCGAATCAAACAAGCAAAGCAAAACCTCAGAAGCTGAAAACACAGAAAAGACTTATGCAGCTGAAAACAGCAATGAATCTTATGTTATGGAACTTTTCCTTAACAAAAATAATGATTCGTATATAAAAATGCATTGCTCACATAATTGTTTAAGTTGCAAACAAACAGCTTGTCCAATGCGAAAAAAATTAAGCCAATCTTCTATTACAGCTTTTAATACAGATAAAAAAGTAAGCGTTGAAGAAGTGGAAGAAGAATTGCAAGCAAGAAGAAATATCATCTTCTAAAACTCTATTTAAAACTCCTGTATTTCTGTATTTTAAGACCTCTTTTTTTCGGATATGTTATTTTTTTGTTAAAAAAGGCTAAAGCGTTGATATTGATTAAACTTTTTACGTATATTTAACGTCTTAATTATGTCTTCCTTTAAAAGACATAATTGATTATAAAATAGCTATTTAATAATTACAAACACATATAAATTTATGAAACGTTTTATACTTATAAGTATTTTCTTATCTTTTTTCTGCTCAACATTTGTTTTTGCTCAAGGTTTTGTCCTAAACGGAGCTGATGTTGTTGTTACTACTGGCGCATATATTTATGTTGATGGTAATACTAACGGGAATTTTACCATGACAGCAAGCAGTGATATTGATTTAGATGGTGAAATTCATTTAGAAGGGGATTGGACTAATAACGGCGCTACCAATGTATTTGTCAATACAGCTCCCACAGACGGTCGGGTTTTCTTAATAGGAACTAGCCAACAAACAGTTGGAGGAAGCCACGCAACACATTTCGAAAACCTCACGCTAGATAATAGCAATGGAGCTATTGCTGATGTAGATTTGAATACTATTTTAGGGAATTTTCACCTGCAAAGCGGAGTATTTACTTTAAATAGTTTAACTACCGTTGTAGCAAATAGTGCAACTAACGCTATTACCCGAAACACAGGTAGTCTGCGCTCTGAGGACAACACATCTCCTTACGGAACTTTACGTTGGAATATTGCTACTGCTACAGGTAATTATTCTGTGCCATTTAGTGAAGCAGGCGGAACATTAATCCCTCTTGGGTTCAATGTTACTGGATCTGGTACAGGTGGAACTTATTTTGACTTTGCAATTTATCACACTATTGATCAGAATACACCACACGCAAATGGACTAGTCTTGCTCCCAAATCACGCCACAGGTACAAGTATGACATCAGGCGGACAAGATCAATGGCGTTATGTTTTAGACAGATGGTATATGATGGACAAAGACCCTAATTATACTAACAATCCTACCACAACTGTTACGTTTTCATACATTGATACTGAGCATACTCAAGGTGGTAATTTAATAACAGAAGCAAATTTACAAGCACAACGATGGAATGAAAGCTCAAGCCTTTGGGAAGGATACAGCTGGATTAATGGAACTGTAAATACAACTACAAACACTGTTACCGTTGCAGGTCTGCAAGCTGATTTAGACTTTGAAAATTGGGTACTTGTTGATAATACTGAACCCTTACCAATTGAATTACTACTATTCAAAGCAAATTGTGATGATGATATCGTTTCTGTTACTTGGGCTTCTGCCTCAGAAACAAATAACGACTTTTATACTTTAGAAAGAAGTTTGGATGCAATGAATTGGGAAGTTGTTACAACTATTAGTGGAGCTGGAAACTCCAACCAAACATTGTACTACCATTACACTGATTTTAATCCATTAGGACAACTTTCTTATTATCGCTTAAGCCAAACAGATTATGACGGAAGTTCTGAAATCCTAGGTGTTAAACAAGCTAATTGCGGAAATAATGGCATAACAAACCAGGAGATGGATATTAATCTCTATGCTGATATGCATAATACTATTTATGTTACCTATTACGCAAAAAAAGGGGAACAAACAAGCATTCGCTTATTTGATGACAATGGAAAATTAATCTTGCAAGAAGAAATAACAGCAGCAAATGATGGGATGAATACACACAAAATTAACACCGTTGGTATTAGTTTTGGAATTTACTTTGTTAATTTTGTTGGCGAAAAAATAAATGAATCAAAGAAGATTTT
>CAZJZP010000146.1:0-6466 GCA_964550505.1 uncultured Prolixibacteraceae bacterium
GGATAGAACAAAAGTTTCCTAAACTTTAGATCCAGGTTCGAGTCCTGGTGGGGCTACAAACAAACCACTGTAAACAACAGATATGCCGCAGTTTTTTTTGTTAATTACATCGTTTGTTTACAAATAGTTTACAAATGTTCCAATTAACAAGCACAATTGTGACTTGTATCTATTTCCCCCTTTTTTGATTAATAATAAATACGATGGTTTTTTTTTAATATTATAGTAGTTTTATAAGAAATTTATTTATATTTGTAATATAATTTCTTTTATTACGATAAAAAACAAACTCCATGAAAAAACGCTTAAAACAAATAGCATCATTAGCAATAATGTTAATATTAAGTTCTTTTGCACATGCACAATGGACACAAATTGGACAAGATATTGATGGGGAAGCAGCCGGTGATTATTCTGGCCATTCCGTAAGCCTTAGTGCTAATGGCTTAGTTGTGGCGATAGGGGCTTTTAGTAATCATGACAATGGTCTTTATGCTGGTCATGTACGGATTTATAGAGATAGTTCTGGAACATGGACACAAGTTGGAAGTGATATTAATGGAGAAGCATCTCAGGATTTTTCAGGTTCTTCAGTAAGTTTAAGTGCTGATGGTACAATTGTAGCGATAGGGGCTTATAATAATGAGGGTAATGGCATTCGTGCTGGTCATGTACGTGTTTATAAAGATAGCTCAGGTATATGGACGCAAATAGGAAATGATATTGATAGCGAAGCAGCAGATAATAATTCAGGCTATTCTGTTAGTATAAATGCTAATGGTTTGATTGTAGCGATTGGGGCTCCAATGAATAGTGGTAATGGCCGTTATGCCGGTCATGTACGTATTTATCAAAACAATGCAGGCAGTTGGACCCAAATAGGAAATGATATTGATGGAGAAGCAGAATATGACCAATCAGGTAGATCCGTAAGCATAAGTGCTGACGGAAACACTGTGGCTATAGGATCTCCTTTTAATTGTGATAATGGGTTTGAGGCTGGCCATGTAAGGGTTTATAGGAATTTAGCAGGAACATGGACCCAAATAGGAAATGATATTGATGGGGAAGCAGCAGGTGACCAATCAGGTAGTTCCGTAAGCATAAGTGCTGATGGCACTGTGGTGGCAATTGGGGCTCCTTTTAATGATGGAAATGGTATAGAAGCAGGTCATGTACGAGTGTATGAGAATATTGCAGGAACATGGACCCAAATAGGAAATGATATTGATGGAGAAGCAGGAAACGATTATTCTGGCCTTTCAGTAAGCTTATGTGCTGATGGTTCTGTTGTTGCTATTGGTGCTCCCGAAAATAACGGAAATGGAACGCGACCAGGACAAGTACGTATCTATCAAAATATTTTTGGCACTTGGACACAAATAGGAAGCGATATTGATGGTGAAGCTATATTAGATAATGCTGGTCGTTCTGTCAGTATAAGTGCGGATGCATCAGTAGTGGCAATTGGGGCTCCTTATAACGATGGAAACGGCACTAACTCAGGCCATGTAAGAATATATACCAATCCAAATGTTGGAGTGGATGAACTAAACAATACGGTAGAAGTAAGTGTTTACCCGAACCCAACAACAGGAAAAATTAGCATTCAATGTGAAAACATGGAAAAAATTGAACTTTTAGATATTACAGGAAGAATAGTGTATAAGCAAGCTGTTTCAAACAATATGTTTGACGTTGATATTTCCACATTTAACAAAGGTGTTTACTTTATAAAAGTCACCGCTGATGATGCTATTGGGGTAGAGCAGATTGTCTTGGAGTAGCGTTTTTTTATCAAAAAAAATATATTATGAAAAAATTATTGTGTTTAATTATTATGACCGTTTCTTTTACAATGGTGTTTTCACAATCAACACAGTTTATTAAGTATTATGGTGATATTTGCCCTGACTTTGGTCTATCTCTCGATATGACAGATGACGGGGGTTATATTCTCCTCGGACACACAGAAAATTTTGGCGCTCAATATCTAGACATGTTTCTTTTAAAGATTGATTCTATCGGAAATGTTGAATGGCAAGAGCTTTATGGTGGATTTAATCTTGATTTTGGGCAGTGTATTCAAATAACCGATGACAAAGGATTTATTCTTTGTGGGTTCACTAATAGCTATGGTGCCGGCGGCTATGATATTTACATTGTGAAAACGGATTCTCTAGGAAATTTTGAATGGCAACAAACATATGGCGGCACAGCTAATGAATACGGATATTCCGTTAAGCAGACATCAGACAGAGGGTATATTCTTTGCGGAAGCACTTCAAGTTTTGGCTCAGGTGGTACTGATGCAATATTGATTAAAACAGACAGCTTAGGTAATCAAGAGTGGAGTAATTATTATGGTACTGTGAATAATGACGGTGCATACTCTTTAGACATCACATCCGATTCTGGTTATGTGCTTGGCGGGTATTCTTATGGAACATCAACTGATGATGCAATGATAATAAAAACAGATGCCAATGGCAACCAACAATGGTCAATGTTATACGGTGGCTCATCAAATGATAGGGCATTATTTATTAAACAAAGTTCTGATAAAGGATTCTGCTTTGCGGGTTATACAAATAGTTATGGCAACGGGGCAGAAGACATGTATTTTGTAAAGACAGATTCGTTAGGCAATTTAATTTACTACAAAACATATGGTGGTTCTTTGGTTGACAAAGCATTCTCTTTTGATTTTACTTCAGATAATGGTTATATTCTAACTGGTCAAACAAATAGTTTTGGTTATGGAAATAATGATTTATATGTTGTCAAAGCGGATTCTTTAGGTAATCTAGTTTGGCATAAGTTTTTTGGCGGCACAGAAGATGATGCAGGTTTTACAATAAAAGCAACAAGAGACGGTGGTTACATTGCTATCGGGAATACCTTGTCTTTTAATATAATATGGGCACATCTTTATGTTGTTAAAATGGATTCAAGCGGTTTTGCTACCTCCATAAAACTTACAGAAAACAAAAGAAAGCAAACAATTATTTACCCAAACCCAACAACAGGAAAAATTACTATTAAATCTGATAAGATGGAGCAAGTAGAAATCTTCACAGTTTCTGGAAGATTGGTTTATAAGCAAGTTGTTTCAAACAATATGTTTGACGTTGACATTTCCACATTTAACAAAGGTGTTTACTTTATAAAAGTCACCGCTGATGATGCTATTGGGGTAGAGCGGGTTGTGTTGCAGTAAATTTCCTCTTCACAATATTGAATCGCCTCTGCCTTTTAAAATTGTTACATCATTTTTTAAAAACAAAGCCTGTATATTCATAAAAAATCATATCTTTGCCGTTGCAAATAAAAAAAAGATTTTGCACAAGCCCGAGTGGCGGAATTGGTAGACGCGTTGGTCTCAAAAACCAATGAGGTAATTCTCGTGCCGGTTCGATCCCGGCCTCGGGTACAACAAAAAGAGAATCCCTAAAGATTCTCTTTTTTTATACTGATACAAATGGATTTTAGGATAGAAAAAAGCGATAGCAATTCTTCGGCAAGAGCCGGTACAATCACTACGGCACACGGAGAAATTCAAACACCTATTTTTATGCCCGTTGGTACTGCTGCCACCGTTAAAGCAATTTATCAACAACAACTGGAAAAAGATATTAAAGCGGAAATTATCCTCGGCAATACCTATCATTTATACCTTCGACCAGGCTTGGATATCATTGAAAAAGCCGGTGGTCTTCATCGCTTTAACGGATGGAATAAAGCAATATTGACAGATAGTGGCGGTTATCAAGTTTATTCTTTGGCTGCTCAACGAAAAATCAAAGAAGAAGGTGTCGCTTTTCAATCGCATATTGACGGTTCCAGACATTTTTTTACTCCGGAAAACGTGATGGACACCCAGCGAAGTATCGGCGCTGATATTATCATGGCTTTTGACGAATGTACTCCTTATCCCTGTGATTATGATTATGCGAAAAATTCTATGGGAATGACCCACCGTTGGCTCGATCGCTGTTGTAAGCGTTTTGATGAAACAGAAGGAAAATACGGATACGAACAAAGTCTTTTTCCCATTGTTCAAGGCAGTGTGTATGCAGATTTACGTAAAATTTCTGCCGAATATATTGCAGAAAAAAATAGAGACGGAAATGCCATTGGTGGATTATCCGTTGGAGAGCCCCACGAAATGATGTATGAAATGACAGCACTGGTTTGCGGCATCCTTCCAAAAGAAAAACCACGCTATTTAATGGGAGTGGGAACTCCTGCCAATATTATTGAAAGTATTGCTTTGGGCGTTGATATGTTCGACTGTGTGATGCCAAGCCGGAATGGAAGAAACGGTATGCTTTTTACCTCAGAGGGAATTATTAATATCAAAAATAATAAATGGAAAGAAGATTTTAGTCCAATAGATTCCAACGGAACTTCTTTTGTGGATAATTTTTACACCAAGGCTTATTTACGACATCTTTTTAGTGCAGGAGAAATTTTGGGTCCTATGATTGCTAGCTTACATAATCTTGCTTTTTACCTTGATTTGGTTAAAATCGCCAGACAAAAAATCCTAGAAGGAGATTTTTCTTCATGGAAAAAAACAATCCTTCCAAAACTGGAGCAACGTCTATAAAACAATTAAAAAATACTCGCTATTTTTTTATGCGCTCTGCCTTTAAAATGGTGGGCATTTCTTTATATTCCTGGTTTTTATCCGGCATTTCGCTACCGTCTTCACAAACAATATTTCTCAACATTGCCCAATAGATACGAAATTCAGCATCCTTGTAATCCTTGTTGAAATAAAATTTGTCAGAAGTATAATCATAAGAATATAAATCAATTCCTAAATTATTGTTTGCGCTTCCAAAATCCCACTCTGTTCCAGAAGTATCAGTAAAAATAAGGGAAAAACATTCATTTCTGGCAATTGCAGAAAATTTACCTTGCATTACGTTAACTTTGAGCGGTTGATATGCCAAACTTTGGGTGTCGGCAATAAGTTGCTTGATTTTCTTTTCCTGATACATTACCAAACTAAGTAATGAATCAATTTCCTGTTGCATCTTATCTGTAAGAAGGCTTAAACTATCACAACAAAGACCAGCTTCTGCGTCTGTCTTTTTCTTTCTTTCCGTATTGCAAGAAAGCGCTAAGAACACACAAAACAAAAAAACGATAGCCTTATTCATAAATGCATTAGTTTGATTTTCAAATAAAAACAACTATATAAAACCGCTACAAAGCTAATATAAATTTCTATTCCACAAATAAAGACTAAAGATTTTCTACAAATCTAATTTATTTGTATTTTTGTTTTTTATTCGGGCTGTAGCGCAGCTTGGTAGCGCGCTTCGTTCGGGACGAAGAGGTCGGAGGTTCGAATCCTCTCAGCCCGACTAAAGAAGTGTTTTTGTTATGCTGAACGTAGTGAAGCATCTCTTGCTTTTGTTTTTTGTGGTAAATTCAGCATGTCCTTTTTTGCATTGATCAAAAAAGGACGAAAAAAATCTAGTCAAATTAATGCTTCTCCCCGCTCTAGTCTATAATAAGAGACTCAAAAAAAGATGAGGACACTTTTTTGAGTCTCTAATTATAGTCTATTCACTCCTGCGCTAGGCTCGCTAATTTGACGGGCTTGCGCGCTTTTTATTCGGTGAGATAGCATATTATATTGCGTTGTAGTTGTACTGATTTCTTCTAAGGCGGAATGCTAAGTGGCAAAAACGTAATGTCAGGCTCGCTAATTTGATGGGTTTGTTTGTGTTTTGCTTTACTTTGCTCCACTTGCTACATTACCACATTACCCTTAATAGATATAATATTCAACTTTCTTGTTTTCCTCCTTTGCATTAAACACATCTATTAAAATAGTATTGGCAATTTTATCAACACGTGCAATATTTTTTCCACAGTTAAATGCATAAATTATATTGCCATCTGCAAAGGTTTTTACAAATTGATTAAAATATTGATTCTTTACAAATCTAATGTAAGAAGGCATCTTATCTGCTTTATTCTCATTAAAAAATAACAAAATCACAAAGCCAAAAACGCTTCCATCATTTATTCCATATTTGTCTAGACTTTTTGAATCAAAAATATGTAGATTTACACTTCCATCTTGTCCATAAACATTTATTCCAAATGGGTTCCCTCTTTCTTTGTGCATACGATTAACTATTTTCAATGCTTTTAGTAAGGCACTTTGCTTTTGAAATATTTTCAACATATTTTTTATTCTGAAATTTGTTAATCATTTAAAAGTGAGAACCTGTTGTGCGAAGTTTGCAACTTCGCACTAGATAAAATGTAGTTTTCAACTACAAGGTTTGTAGTACATAAATCCAAAAAACCTTTCATTTTTTAATGTTTACAAAAAAATTTCCTTAGCCAAAGATACTGCTTTTTTATCTTTTCACAAAAAGCCTGTGATTTTTATATTGCTTTTGGCTAGCTCGTTATAATTGATTGCAGTATTCCTAGC
>CAZJZP010000147.1:0-6455 GCA_964550505.1 uncultured Prolixibacteraceae bacterium
TTAATTTCCATGTGGTGTCATGTTTTCGTTTTTAATATGTGTCAACGGGATATTTTTTTCATTTCACCTTAGTTTATGTGTTAAACTATACTTAGGTGAAATGCTTTTATTATTAAATTCTGGCAAGCATCCAAAATTTTCAACATATTCTGCCAAACAATCATATTCAAATTTTGCGACATCACCCATTATTCTTAAATCTTTTGGTGCATTTGACTTTACATCACACTCAAACGAACAAACTGAAACGTAAAGATTATCCACAAGTTCTTGATAATTTTTATATTTAAACCTAAATCTGTCAGCACCACCGTGACCCGTTTTTCCAATAATTGTATTGTCAAATTGTTTTAAACGTCCTTTTAAACCTGCTTTTGAATTCGTCATTCCAACATAGGTAATTTTAGAAATCCACTCAAAATCTTTTCCTGATAAGTCCTTTTTTGATATTGAAATGCAGTAAATTCCTGGATACTCAATTCCTTTCAAAGTATTTCTATCTTTCCATTTAATCCATTTTGAAAATCCTCTATCTATCATACTAGTTTGTTTCTTTGCTTTGCCTTTCACTTAGCATTTTACTCTCTCTTTTTCAACAAAAATAGCAATTAAACAAATAAATAGTAAGAATTTACTGGAAAATTATTTGATGGAAAGAAATAAAACGAATGCAACCCATTACAAACAGCAAATCTACAAGGCAAATGGTTATATTACGACTAAGGCGGAGCCGAAGGCGAATGGGGGTTTAAAGTTTATTATCGCTTGGAGCTACGCACCGCTCATATTCCTATATATTAGGCTTTGTACTTATTTCATTACTGTTTAATTAATTTTAGAGTTTTCATTTCAGTATCTGTTTTTAATGTACAAAAATATATACCTGCTTTCAAATTCTTGGTATTAAAAGTCAAGTTATAAACATCTTCTGATTGTTTCCCATTTATTAATGACAATTCAACTTGTCCAAAAATATTTATAACTGATATTTTAAAGTTTTCATTTTCTTTTACTGAATATTTAATATTTGTTTCATAAGTACATGGGTTTGGAAAAATCTCAAATACCCTTTCAAACTTCTTATTAAACTTTGTTTCTAATTGTTCAATATTCTTATTTCCCAAATTAGCAAATTCACTACCACTACTATTAGGACAAGGTATAATTTCTGCTGTAAATTCTGCACCTTCTTCTGTTGAAAAATTTGTTAAAACGATTTCATCATATGCCTTTAAATGAACATTTACTTTATCTGGAATTGTGACGTTATCTGCGTGTATTGTTCCTGCTGCAATGTCAAAATACTCTAATCGTGTCTCTCCACTTTCTGAAATAATATCAGAAAAAAAAGGTCTATTATTTGGAAACGGAAAAATAGATGTGTAATTATAAAGAGAGGATATTCCTGACCATTGGATATAAGGAAAGTTTGAATTATAAGGATTATTAGCAGTAACAACATTACTAATTGTAATATTTTTGCTACAATCAACACAATATATTGAAGAACTTTCAGGATGTAAATAAAAAACAGCCTCTTGCCATTTATGATAATCAATAACAGGGTCTCCATCGTTGTCTTTTATATAAAAATATCCATCATTAGCTCCTCGCCAACCCCAATTAAAATGAAAATAATCATCACCATCATAACCATCACAAACAAAAGCGTGTCCTCCATCATCACTATTTCCTCCATAAAAAATTGGTTGCCCATCATCAAGGCTATTTCTCATTTTAGGTTTCCAATTAATAGTAAGCCAACGATAACGATGCATCATATCATTGCTATAATTATAATCGTTTTTAAATGCCTGTTTCCCTTTCCCTATTGTTGAAGAAGATGAACAATTTCCATTTGAACAATAATCCATTTCTGCTTTATCTCCACAATCAGCAATAAGCTCAGCAACAGCATTTCTTTGTATATTATAATTTAGATTGTGACCATTGTTATAAAACAATTCATTTGGCATATTGCACCAATCAAAATCATTATCAGTATCTTGCCAAAATTTCATGATTTGTGCCATTGCTGTTGCAACACAACCTGCTGTACAATGTCCACAACCACAACTACTATTTTGAATATAATAATTATATGCACATACAATATGATTTACGGTTGAATGTAAATAGGTTTTGATGTACTTTCATATATCTTTCCATTGTTTTCTTCATATTTTACCGTTATTGTTTGTAAACAATTAGTATCAGTATTGTTTGTCAAATACAAATAAATGTAATTGTTACAACGAGGATGATAACTATTTATGTATTCTAAATTATTTGAAAGTGTCTCATTATTAAAATATTTAATATTAAATGTTATAATACTATCTATATTTTCAATCAAAGTATCGTTATTTAAAAAATAATTAACATATACATTTAATTTTTTAATATTTCCGATTACACTATCGTTAAAGCTACCGCAAGGTGGCGAATTATCAATATATTCTGTCTCAAATTTTGCTAATATTTCTAATGTATCAAATCTACAATTGTCATTTTCATTACAATTTAATAATACAACTAAATCAGTTGTTTCACTTGTCCATGTACAAAACTCATTTCCTTTTGGCTTTTTGCACGAATTTCCCAATAAGGTTAAAGCAACTATTACAAAGATTATATTTTTCATTTTTTTTAGTTTTGTTTACAAAGTTAATATTTTCCTCTATTTTTCATATAAAGCACAACACTTTATCCGAACACGCCTTCCCCCCAAATCTTTACTTTTCCCCATTTTTTTTGTGATTTTATTTTTTCAATCCCCAAATATATAAATATATTTTTATTTTTCATAAAACAATATGTTTTTTTTTTAAAGAATGCTTGTTTTTCGCTAATAATACTTACCAATTATTTCTATAATGGCTAAAATTTAAGTTTTACATGTCTAGCGATGTTTTGCAAATAACTGATTTTTAACTGGTTTATCTATTTGTAAAAAAATATTTCCCCAAAAAAAACCTTTTGTACCCTATGTTACCGTTTTTGGGCTGCTGCGCATTGTAGTTTTGTACTATAAACTTAAAACTACAAAAAAATGAAGCGAGATATAGTACATATTAACGAAGAACTTTGTAACGGTTGTGGAGAATGTATTCCCAACTGCCACGAAGGTGCCTTACAAATTATCGACGGCAAAGCCCGTTTAGTTAGCGAACTGATGTGCGACGGGCTAGGTGCCTGCATCGGACATTGTCCGCTCGACGCTATCAGCATCGAGCAAAAAGAAGCCGAAGCTTATGATGAAATTAAAGTAATGGAAGAAATGATTCCCAAAGGTTTTAATACCATTGTGGCACATCTCACACACTTAAAAGAGCATAATGAAAGCGGCTTTTTCAATCAGGCAATGGATTATTTAAAGGAAAATCAAGAAAAACTGCCTTTTACTGTGGAAGAAATTGCAAAAGCTATCCATGCAAAGAAAGAAGCCATCAAAATCGACCCGAGCATTCTTGGAAATGCAGGCTGTGGAGGATCTTGTCCCGGTTCAGCAGCACAAGAATTTCAGAAGGAAGAAAAAGCCAATGCGTCAGGCTCTTTAGCCTCGCAACTCAGTCATTGGCCGGTGCAAATGCATCTTATCAATCCTGCTTCGCAGTTTTTTCAAGGAGCAGATTTATTAATCGCTGCGGACTGTGTGGCTTTCTCCATGGGGAATTTCCACCAAGATTATCTGAAAAATAAAGCCCTCGTTATTGCTTGTCCTAAACTGGATCAAGGACTGGATATTTATCTGCAAAAACTTATTGCGCTTATCGATCAGGCAAAAGTCAATACTATCACATTGATGATGATGGAAGTTCCTTGTTGTGGCGGACTGGAAAGCATGCTAAAACAAGCTCTTGCAATGGCGCAACGAAAAGTACCGGTAAAACGAATAGTGGTCAGTATCAAAGGAGATGTTTTAGCGGAAGAATGGATGTAAAAAATCAAATACACGAATTAACTCAATAAATATTAACAGATTAAAAAAAACTATTATGGAAAAAATGTTTTGTTATCAATGTCAGGAAGCAGCCAAAGGAATAGGCTGTACAATAAACGGTGTTTGCGGTAAAAAGCCCGAAGTATCGGAAAAATTGGATTATTTACTTTGGATAAGCAAAGGAATTTCTATCTGGGCAGAGCTTGCTCGTGCAAAAGGAGTACAATATTCTGAAGTAGATCATTTTATTCAAGATGCGCTTTTTACGAGTGTTACCAATACGAATTTCGACAAAGAAATAATTTTTGCAAAGGCTGAAGAAGGGCTGGAACTTCGTGCTAAAGTACGGGAATCCTACCTGAAAACAGCGAAAGAAGTGCCGCAGGATTTACATATTGCTGCTTATTTCACGCCGGCAAATCCGATGGAAATTGACTTTAAAAAACTGGGTGTTTTATCGGAAGAAAATGAAGATTTGCGTTCGTTAAAAGAATTGCTTACTTACGGTGTTAAAGGAATGGCTGCCTATTCTCACCATGCTTTTATTTTGGGATACGAAGACAAAAGCATCTACGCTTTTATGCAAAAAGCATTGGCAGCCACTTGTCAAAAAGACATTAGCGCGGATGAACTCACTGCCTTGGTTTTGGAATGAGGAGAATATGCCGTAAAAACGATGGCGCTTTTAGATAAAGCAAATACAGAAACTTACGGTAATCCGGAATTAACAGAAGTGAATATCGGCGTAAGAAATAATCCTGGCATCCTTATCAGCGGTCATGATTTGAAAGATTTGGAAGAATTACTAGAACAAACTAAAGACAGCGGTGTGGATGTTTACACGCACTCTGAAATGCTTCCCGGTCATTATTATCCGAAATTCAAAAAATACGAACATTTTGTTGGAAACTACGGAAATGCATGGTGGAAACAAAATGAAGAATTCGAGAAATTCAATGGTCCTATTTTAATGACTACGAATTGTATCGTACCACCGAAAGATTCTTACAAAGATCGTATTTTCACTACCGGTGTGGTAGGTTTTGAAGGCGTAAAACATATTGCAGACAGAGCAAATGGCAAGGGCAAAGATTTTTCTAAGATTATTGCCATGGCAAAAGAATGTGATGCTCCCACAGAAATTGAGAATGGCAGTATTGTTGGTGGTTTTGCCCACAATCAAGTGATTGCTTTAGCAGACAAAGTGGTGGATGCCGTAAAAAGCGGTGCAATCAAAAAATTCGTTGTAATGGCAGGTTGTGATGGAAGAATGAAATCCCGCGAATATTACACGGATTTTGCTTCACAATTACCTGATGACACGGTAATTCTAACTGCCGGTTGTGCAAAATACCGCTACAACAAGCTACAACTTGGTGATATCGGAGGTATCCCACGTATTTTGGATGCAGGACAATGCAACGACTCTTACTCTCTTGCAGTAATTGCACTGAAATTAAAAGAAGTCTTCGAACTCAACGACATCAACGAACTGCCTATCGTGTATAATATTGCATGGTATGAGCAAAAAGCAGTTACAGTATTATTAGCGTTATTGCATCTTGGAGTAAAAGGAATTCATATCGGACCAAGCTTGCCGGCATTTCTTTCTCCCAATGTAGCTAAGATTTTGATTGACACTTTCCAGCTCGGCAGCATTACTACTGTTGATGAGGACATAAAAGCTATGATAGGATAAACACTCGCTTCCCTATCATTAATTTAAGCACGGCAATTGAAAGATTGCTGTGCTTTTTTTTATAAAACGCTACGGTAAAGAATTCTTTGCTGTATTATTGCTAAGATAATATTACGACTAAGGCGAATTTAAACCGTTAAAACGGTTTTTAATCTTGGTTTATTCCATCATAGCCCATGGTTTAAACCATGGGCTATGATTCGCAATCTATTGATTTTTAATGGATTTATCCATTTTTTTTATAAAACGCTACGGTAAATTTGGTTTTGTGCTATCAGATAACAGGCATAACGAGTAAGCATTATATCGTCGATTTCATTTTCTCCGCCTTTGGGCATCACTACTTTTTTCTTGACACCAAGAAAATGGTCATCTGCAATTTGCCCCGAATTGACACAAGCTATAATTGCTTTTTCAATCACTTTTGCAAAATTTTCCCACTTTGCATAAGCAAGCAATTCTTGCAGTTCGCGAGCCAACCAGTATTCTGTTTCATTTTCTTTGTGAGCATATTGCTCAAAGTCTTTTTGGTATTTTGCTATTGTTTGTATATCCATATTTTGCTGTATTTCATGCTCTTAATGTTTTCCTGAGGTCGGGAAAACATTGAATTTTGATTTTATTTTTGTAATCCAATCAAAAGATGCTGTACTTTCTTTATTAACTTCACTCACTCTTTCTCAACAAAAATAACAATAAAAGAAATAAATAGCCAAAATTAACTGGAAAATTATTTAATGGAAAGTAAAAGTTTGGATTTTTTTGCTTTCTTGCTTTTAATAGAACGCTCCCCTTAAAAAAAACCGTTAAAAC
>CAZJZP010000148.1:0-6433 GCA_964550505.1 uncultured Prolixibacteraceae bacterium
TCTGCGAAAAATCTCTGCGTAACTCTGCGGTTAAAAAAAACAAAAACAGAACAATTGAAAAAAAACAAGTTTCAGTACGAAATCAACTCAAACTTATACCTACAAACTACAAAAAACTATAATTATCTGCATAATCAAGCATTTGTTTGCTGAAGTCTTTAGGATAATTGATTTTCACATCAATAATTTTATTGTTTTCAATTATCGGCTCTAATTCCGGTTGAATAAAACCACTATAAGGAGGAATATTTAATTTTTTCCAACGTTCCAAGACTTCTTTGTGGATGTCATAATCTATTTTTACAGCATATTTTTCTATAAGATTTTTTGCAGCCTGATAATCTCCTTCGGATTTTATACGTTGAATCTCTTTAAGCATTTCGCCGAAAATCTTGTTTAATGCTTCATAATCATTAATCACAAAATAGCTTTTATTGTTTTTTTGCCTGCGTTCTATTACAGCATTATCTTTACCTAAATCGTATGCCCATTTTGCAATTAGCTGTCGGTTGCGCATATGGGATTCTTCCAAATCTTTTCCCAATTCCACACGAACTAATTGAGTGAGCAATCCTCCACGAATATAGCCGTTGTATTCTGTTTTTCCTACATCGGTATTTGGCATTAGACCCAATTCTACTAATTTTGGATGGCGCGCATAGAATAAAGCGAATAAATCTGCTCGTGCTTCTTCAATAGTGGAAGCATAATTTTTAAGAGTATAGCTGGGTTCCGCAACGCCTTCTTTCAATTTACCGGAACCATGACCAACAATTTCATGTAAATCAACATGAAGATTAGTGGCTAACAGACCGTATTTTTTGGAAAGTGCTATTTCTTCTTCGTTATATGCAAATTCTTCTAAAGCTCCACTTTCTTTGCTTGCCTCTTCGTATGCTTGCATAATATTGGAGATAGTAACAGATTTAGAACCGTATTTACTGCGAATCCAATCTGCATTAGGCAGGTTGATACCGATAGGTCCAGAAGGTGCACAATCTCCAGCTTGTACAATAACATGCACTGCTCTAGCACTAACGCCTTTGACTTCCTCTTTTTTGTATAATTTGTCAGTCGGAGAATGTTGCTCAAACCATAATGCATTTTCACTGATGGTCTTTGCTCGCTTGGTCGCTTCTTTATCAATTAATTGAACAACAGATTCATACGTTGCTCTCATCCCAGCTGCATCACCGTAGGTTTCAATAAAGCCATGAATGACATCAATTTCGCATTTAGTGTCTTGAACCCATAAAATACTGTATTCATCAAATTTCTTTAAATCTCCGCTTTCATAGTAAGATGCCAATTTTGTTAAAGCTTGTTCTTGTAATTCTGTTTCTGCAACTTTGATTGCTTTGTTTAACCAATAGAGTATTTTCTCAATAGCAGCAGAATACATTCCCCCTTTTTTCCATACAATTTCTTTTATTTCTCCATTTTCTTTGATGAGTTTGGAATTCATGCCATGGGAAATCGGTTCATCATCATCAGGATTTCTTTTTTTGCTGTAAAAGTCTTCCACTTCGTTATGGCTAAGATTTTCATAAAAATTATTTGCAGAATCGGCAATTATGTCTTTCTCAGGATTAAGCTCCACTCTTTTAGCATCTATTGTAGCATCAAATAGGATAGGAGTTATGAATTTGATTAAAGCTTGCTTTTCCATAGGGAAATCTACAGGAGTTTTTTCTATCAGTTCTCCCAAATACCCCGGATTAAAGTTAGGAAGTATTTTTTCAGTAGAATTATGGTGATGAATCCCGTTAGAGAACCAAATTCTTTTTGTGTATTCAATAAATTTTTGAAAGTGTTTATCCTTTTTATCTCCAGGATAAAAACGAATTATACTTTCCAATGTTTTTCTAATTAGCAAATTATATTTGTAATTCTGATCCCATAAAATATCTCTACCGCAAAGTGCAGCTTGATAAAGGAAATAAGCTAGTTTTTTTTGTTTAAGGCTTAGTGCATCAAAATTTGGAACATAATAGCGTAATATGCGAATATCAGCAAACTGTTCTGTTTGGTATTGAAAATCCTTCATTTATTATTGTTTTTTAATGAATATACTCTTGATTTTCATCATAAGCTTCTTGGAATTTACGATCAATTTCTTCCAGTTCAGCTTGATGTTTGGGAGAGATTTTTTTGTTTTGGAATTCTTCTAAATCAGGTTGACCGGCATTTACCCATGCTGAATACCAGATAGAAGCAACGGCATGAATTGCTTTTTTAAATTGTCGTTCCACTAAATAATTAGTATAAGTATTAAAGGCAATGCCGTATTCTTTAGAAAATTGTCGTTTATTTCCTCCCCATTTTTGTTCAACAACAAACTTTCTGTCAGTAGGAAATTCCTTGCGCAATAGTTCGTCTGCCATAAAAATAGAATCAATGGTGTTATGACTTGCTTCTACAAGAGTCCAGGCTTTATCAAGCGGATGTTTAACATACTCGGCTTGACCTACAAAAAAATCCCAATCTTCAAGGAATAGTTCTACCATTCTGGTTTCAAAAAAAGCATGAATTCCCTTTTGCTCCATGGTTTTCCCATCATAATATTCGGTTGTATGCAAGGGCATGGTTGCATCTGCAACATAATGACCGAGACTAGCAGATATATAAAGGATGCGATCCATGTTTTTTGATTTGAATGCATCTACTAAATCATAAAAAACCCAAGAGATATTCCACGGAAGAATACCGTATGTTTTAAGTGAATCTTCTGTAAATTTGTTTTTGGCATCAGCCCATTTTTTTGGCATAATCTCGAAAGGCTTATCTCCAAAATGATCAATATCGATGTAGTGTTTTACGGCTTCGTCTTGACTTACTTGTGCTCTTTTATCAGGGTCGATAGCATGTTCTGAAAGGTATTCCATATGCGGCTTGTAAAAACCTATTAAAGGCTCTGGTAGAAGAAAGATTGCATATTTATTAATGTTTCTATGAGCGTAAAAACCCCACGAAAAAGCATCTTTAAAGATAAAAAGAGATAAAAATGCAAGTATGAGAAGTTGTTTTTTATTCATTCTAATAGAATTTAATGCTTCAAAAATACAAAAAAAAACGGAACAATAAGTCCCGTTTTGATTATTGATGTTTTTTTAATTTACAATATTTCTTCACTAGGAAACAAATAACGCATGGTCTCCTCATAATTCTCTTGGTGAATTCCGGCAGCATTCATTTCAATAACAGTTGTGCTAGGTATTACACAAACTTTGATTGCCGAAAATTCTGGTTTATTCGTTCCTGTCCAAGTTGTTCCATCTGGATCCCTAAGTTGAATTGTAATAGCTGAATTATCAAAGAATAATCTAGTAGAGTAAAGAGCACCATACCCTAGACCAGGAATGAAGTTCCAGTATGAATTAATATTTGCATAAACTAGAATTATGGATTCTTCAAGTAAGCTATCAGTCAAATTAAAGATGCTATCATATTCAAGACTAATAATATTACTCGTAAGTGTCCAAGAGATTGTTGCTGAATCGGTAAACAGATAAGTAGTAACATTGGCATTTCCATCAGTTCCGTTTTTACCTGCGGGACCTGCGGGTCCTTCTTTTGTACAGCTCATTAGTCCAACCAATAAGCCTAAAACAATTGTTAAGCTAAATAATTTATTCATAGAATATATTAGTATTAATTAATAAGTTGTAAAATTAATACTTATTTAAAATTATAAATGTATTACAATTAAATTTCTTTTAATTAACAAAAAAAACAGCATAAAAACAAGAAGTGTCGTATTTCTCAGGACGCTGTTAATGTAGAAAAAAGAGAGCTGTTCTTTACAATCCTGCAGCTGCTTCTGAAATTTTGAGTTGAATTTCCAAAAATTTTGCCATAAAAGCAGGGTCGTTTTCACAATCGGCAGATTTATTGTCCCAGTCTTCTGATTCTTTTGCAATTTCCATATATTCTGCTAAAAATTCAGAATTAGAAGGGTTTTCTTGGTATTTTTTCAGAATAACGATATATTCTTGCATGAATTTTTCGTATTCTACAAGAAACTCATCGCAGTTTTGACTAACTGTTTGTCCTTCGCTAATATCAACTTCTTCTGCTTCTTCTTGATTAGTTTCTGTTGTTGTTTGTTCAACGTCTGTTTTTTCTTCTGCATCTTCTTTGTTTGAACCACAAGAGTTAAGAAGAAAGAAAGCGGAGATAATCATACTGATAAGAATAATTTTTTTCATAGCATCATTTTTTAGATTAGTTTCACAAATATATAAAAAAAACACAAAAAACAAAAAAAGCACAAACAAAAAGGAATAATATCTGTTTAAATTATAAAAATTCATTAAAAAATATGTTTTTTTATTAGATGTATTTTGTAAATTGCAGGCTTTAATACTATTTAAAAACTATAAATAATACTAAATAATATGAAATTTATAACTCAACAGTATGCAATCCCAGATGAGCCAATGAAAGCCTTCATTGATCCTTTGGAAATCCAAAATATCCTATCTTCAACTAAAGCAGATAAAGCCTATGTGAAAGATGTTATTCAAAAATCATTGGATAAAAATCGCTTAAGCATGCAGGAGACAGCAGTTTTGTTAAATGCGACAGACCCAGAATTAATTGCTATGATTAAGGATGGAGCTAGAACGCTGAAAGAAACAGTGTATGGCAACAGAATTGTCTTGTTTGCTCCGCTTTACATTGGGAATAAGTGTACAAATAATTGTACCTATTGCGGATTTAGAGCCAGTAATAAAGATGCAGTCAGAAAAACCTTATCCGATGAAGAAACAATTAGGGAAATTGAAGCGTTGGAAGACAATGGACAAAAGCGCTTAATCTTAGTGTATGGCGAGCATCAGCAATATGATGCGGAATTTATTGCACATACAGTTAAACTAGCCTATTCTGTTAAAAAAGGCAATGGAGAAATCCGTAGAGTAAATATTAATGCTGCTCCGCTTGAAATTGAAGGCTTTAAAATTGTGAAGGAAGCAGGAATTGGAACCTATCAGATTTTTCAAGAAACATATCATCCAGAAGCATATCACAGTTATCATTTAAGAGGAAAAAAAGCCAATTACGAATACCGTTTAACGGCTTTAGACAGAGCAATGGAAGCTGGAATTGATGATGTTGGTATTGGTGCTCTTTTTGGATTATACGATTGGAAATTTGAAGTTTTGAGTTTAGTAAGACACACCAATCACCTAGAAGCTTGCTATAATGTTGGTCCGCACACCATTTCTTTCCCACGAATTAAAGATGCTTCTATGCTAAAAATGGGTGAAGAACATTTAGTAACAGATGCTGAATTTGCTCGTTTAGTTGCTATTTTGCGCTTAGCGGTTCCTTACACCGGAATGATTCTTACTGCAAGAGAACCAGTGGCTATTCGTGAAGAATGTATTAATTATGGTGTTTCTCAGATTGATGGCGGAACAAAGCTGGAAATGGGTAGTTATACCAAAAGTATGAACGAGAAACAGGATTTAAACAAAGGTCAATTTAGAATAAATGATAACAGAAGTTTGAATGAAATTATTGACGAATTGCTTAGTCACAATATGTTGCCTTCTTTCTGTACGGCTTGCTATCGCTTAGGTCGAACAGGAGAACATTTTATGGAGTTTTCAGTCCCTGGTTTTATTAAAAGATATTGTACTCCAAACGCTATTCTTACGCTAGCAGAATATTTGCTGGATTATGCTCCTGAAAATACAGCCAAAAAAGGCTGGGAAGTAATAGAAAAAAACATTGTAGCATTACCAGATGAAAAGGTGAAAGAAAAACTCAGAGAAAGATTAGCACAACTTAAGGAAGGGAAAAGAGATTTGTATTTTTAGCTAGTTTTAGTATAAACAAAATTCAAAACGATGAAAAGCAAGGATTTAAAACCGCATATTGGAATTTTTGGAAGAAGAAATAATGGAAAAAGTTCCTTAATTAATCTTCTTACCGAGCAGAATATTGCTATTGTGTCGAAAGAAGCTGGCACTACTACTGATCCGGTTAAAAAATCAGTAGAAATATTCGGGGTAGGACCGGCTGTTATTATCGATACTGCCGGTGTTGACGATATTGGTGATTTGGGGAAATTGCGTATTGATAAAACCATGCAGCAAATCCCTGTTATTGATTTGGCGATTTTAATTGTTTCGGCGAATGTTTTCGGTAATTTCGAAGAGGAATTAATTAAGCAATTTCAGTTTTATGATATTCCGTATATTATTGTGCATAATAAATCCGATGAAGAAAAGCCGACAGTATCTTATATTACTGAAATTAAGCAAAAAACAAAGAAAGAGCTTTTTATTTTTAGCGTGTTGAAGCCAGATAATTATGCTGAATTAGTGGAGCTTATCAAGCAAACAATTCCAGAATCAGCTTATGTAAAACCCTCTTTGTTTAAAGGAATTGTAAAGCCCAAAGATGTTGTTTTGTTAGTTACTCC
>CAZJZP010000149.1:0-6423 GCA_964550505.1 uncultured Prolixibacteraceae bacterium
CTTATATTGTAAAAACAGATAGTGATGGTAATTTTGAATGGCATAAAACAATCAACAGTAATAGTGAAAATGATTGGCCTGCTGTAGTTACAAGCACTAAAGATGGTGGTATCTTAGCAGTTACTACTGAGGTGCAGTATCAACAAGGAAGCACTTCTTATACTAAACTCTACTTTAATAAATATGATATTCAAGGGAATCTATTATGGCGCAAGAGTATTGGAGATACCTTGTATGATGCTTCAATATTTACAGTAAAAGAAACTGCTGATGGTGATTTTGTTGCTGTTGCTACGGCTAAGACACATAACCATCTTATAAAGCTTAACGCAAATGGTGATAGTATTTTTATGCATGAAGTTTATCGGATGGAGAGTTCTTGTTCATGGCAAGACCAATATGGCTTTGATATGGCAATTATTGACAATGGGGGAATTGCTATAGCAGGCTTTGTTGTTCCTACCTATCCAAGTTCAACCGTCAACAATTCGCAAGATGCTTGGTTAAGCACCTATGATAGCTTGGGTTGTCAATTGCCCAATAAACCATATAATCTTACGGCTAGCATTTCTTTTACTTCCAATGATACTATTATTGATTTACAATGGGACTATAATGCAACGTCAATACATGAGCAATTTGTTGTACAAAGGTTTCTTAAACAAACTCGTGCTTGGGATATATTACATATGGGCTGTATAGCAAACGGGTATCAAGGTTATATTCCAATTCCAAACACTTATTTTACCGATACATTGACGGAAACGCTAAAGACCAAATATCGGATATTTGCTATTGATACTGTTACCCATTTAATGAGCTGCCATTCGAATGTGGTAAGTATTGACCTAACAAATGCAGTTGCTGAAACGAAGCAGGAGAAAGTTTTGGTAAACGTTTATCCCAATCCTGCTGCGGAGAGTATAACAGTGCTGTATAATATTGAAGATATTGGTGATGGGGTGTTTGGTATATATTCTACGGATGGAAAGCTTATCTTAGAAAAAGAATTAAATAGAGCAGACAAGCAGATAAGGATTAATACTGCTGCTTTAGAAAACGGTATTTATTTTTACAGTCTCCGCAGTAAAGGACGTTTTATGGGGAATGGTAAAATTGTGCTGATAAAATAGTGCTAATAAACAGCTTTCTGTAATTTTTTATCCCGTTTCTTGAAAATTACATTTAGACGCTTAGTCTTTTTTCAATTGTTCTTCAAAAAAACTCAAAGGCAATAAATCTACAGCCTTTTCAAAAACAATTGTTTTTCCACCCGCTCCGGCTAGCAGAATACGAATATTTTGCGCTGCAATTTTCTCGTATTCTAATATCACTTGTCGGCAAGAACCACAAGGACTAATACTGCTTTTTACCTCAAATTCTTCAGAAGAAGCAACAATAGCAATAGCGAGTATTTTTTCCTTAGGATAATTTGCCGAAGCAGCAAATACAGCAACACGCTCAGCACATAATCCGGAAGGATACGCCACATTTTCCTGATTGTTTCCTAAAACAATAGTTCCATTAGTAAGCAAAACCGCCGCTCCTACTTTAAAACGAGAATAAGGAGAATAGGCATTGTGCATTGCCTCGGTGGCTTTTTCTATTAAAAGACGATCCTTCGCTTGCAATTCTTCTTGAGAATCAAAAACAGTGTAAGGGATTTCTATTTTTTTGTTTTCCATCGGTTTATTTTTTTATTCCGTCTTCTTTCCGTGTTTTTGTAGTATTATAAAACAAAAAACTATTGAAAAAAGCAAAAATGCTAACACCTGTTTGCGTTTCCAAGGTATCTTCGGTTAACATTGATAATACAATTATACAAAAAAATGCGAGATATAAAAAACTTAAGTTGTTTTTTTGATAAATTAAGGGATAGATTAAGACAAAAATAAAGAGCAAAAACCCAAGTATTCCAAAACTTAACCACATGGTAAGGTATTGATTATGTGCCCGATGTCTAAACTTCTCTTGTAGTGCTGTATCTGTTTTAGCATACATTTCTTCATAAGCTAAAAGCAAATCTCCGGTACCAACTCCAATAAGCCAGTTTTCTTTAATAATTTTCCATGCAAGCTGTAAATAAATATAGCGCTGAATAACAGAATGGCCGTTTGGATTTCCTATAAATTGATATTCTTGAATTTCCCACAAAATTTTATATGTTCTTTTTTCGTATGGATTCATTGTCAAAAAACGATAATTACTTATCCCTTTTTCTACGGCAAGAATATCTTTATCTGTCATTTGCGCCATACCTTTAGCATCCTTTTTCAAGTTTTTGGATGTCATGTAGCGTATTAAAATTTCCTTGGAAAAAGCAGTAGCAGAATCTTGTGTGTGGTAATCATATTGACTTCGCTTATTCCATTCTCTTTCTAATTCTTCTTCGCAAAGGTATTGTCGAATATAGTATTCGTTCTCTCTGATTAAATTTGTTGTATCGTGAAAATACAGATTTCCTTCTTTCGTTTCTTGTTCTAATGCAGAAAAAGAACGTGGCGATGAATCCGAATACAATATTTTGTAATTCTTAACAATCGGCTGGATAAAAAAGAAAGCTATCACAAGCAAAACAATAAAACTCAAGGCTTTTATCCATAAAGGATTTTGGGTAAACAAAAAACGAAGTATAAAAAAAACTGCAGTAATAGCAAGAATAATAATCCCCGTGAAATTAGCCGAATACAATAAAAAGAACACAAAAAATGCTATCAGCAGATAAAACGGAATCCCAAGATAGCTTTTGAATAAACGAAAGCTTTTCAAGAAATAGATACAAGCATAAATTGCCAAACAAACAAGCAATCCAAATCGAATATGCGACACAAAATAAGACATTCCCCTAATGTCTTTTGCAATAAAGATATTAATAATCGCTGTTAGTGCTACAGCCAGAATAAACGTAAGCAGTATTAGCCCTAGCTCTTTTTTACTCAATTTTCTTGTTGTTGCAAAAATGACAGGAAAGAACAATAAAGGCAGTTTAATTCTGATGTCCTTCATTGCATAAGCATAATCGGAAGTGTACAACAATCCTATGATAAGCATAAAAAACAAGGATAGATTTAATAAGGCAAATTTATCTGATTTTATGCGATTGAATTTCTCTTTATATTTTCCTTCTGCCAGAAAATTAGCAGCAAGAAAGATTTCCGCCATGCTGAGCACGTACTCTGATAAGGGCAGAGTTACAACACATGCCATCAAAAGTATGAGGTAAATTCCTCGGTGTATTTTTTCTCTTAAGCTATAATGGTGCATCTTAGTTTGCGGAAAAACTTCCATCCAAAACTGATTGGTAAATCTCTTTATTTTCCAAGACTTCTATTGCTTTTAGTATAACGGGGTCTTCGTCCAAAGCTGCCTCTACTCTACCCTTTTGAAAATAATACCTGGAAACAATTTCATTTTTCAACAACAATGCAATTTCTTCTCTGAATTTCCGCAAATCTTCTTTCTTATCTTTAAGCACCATGGTTTCTAAATCCACCAAACTTTGTATGATGCTCTCTTCATATTTTTCCTCCTCGGCAGCTTCTTCTAAATCTTTAAGCAATTTTTCGGTCTTGGTTTCATAATCAATATCTTTATCCGCTGTAAAAGCAACAAATTCTTGATATATCTCATCTGTAATTTTAAAGTTTCTGGCATCAGTAATGCTAGGATTTTCTGCTACAAATTTACTGGCAAAATCAAAGATTATTCGTTCTGTAATTAACTGATAGCTAATATTAGCATATTCTCGTTGCCTTACTTCTATATCAGGGAAAATTCCAGCACCGTCATATACTATTCTGCCATTCTTTGTTTGAAAAGCGACTAATAAAGAATCTGGAATTTTTTGTGCTTTACCGTTTAAATCTTTGTGGGCATAATCAATAGCTTGAATACATCTTCCGCTTGGGATATAATATTTCGCGACGGTTATTTTTAATTTTGTATTATAATCTAAGGAAAGTATATTTTGAACCAAGCCTTTGCCAAAAGTTTTCTCTCCTATCACAACTCCTCTGTCTAAATCCTGAATTGCTCCTGACACAATTTCAGAAGCCGAAGCACTTCTGCCATCAATTAAGACTACCAAGGGAATATCTTTATCAACAGGATTGGAAGTTGTTCTGTAAACCCTGTTTTTATCAACTAATTTTCCTTTAGTAGAAACGATTTCTTGGCCTTTTTTCACAAAAAGATTGCAAATACTAACGGCTTCATTGAGAAGTCCACCACCATTACCACGTAAATCAATGACTAATGCGTCAATATTATTTTCCTTTTTCATTTCAACAAATGCTTCTTTAAACTCTTTGGAAACGTTGTTGGTAAAACCACTAAGCTTAATATATCCAATATGTTCATTTAGCATTCCGTAATATGGTATATCTGATATTTTAATCTCTTCACGAATGATAGTAATTTCTTTCTCTTCTCCGCTTACTGCTTTTCTAATTAGGAGTTTAACTTCTGTTTTGGGTTGTCCTTTTAAAATTTCACTCACATCCGAAGTGCTTTTATCTTTAGCAGATTCACCATCAATTGCAATAATAAGATCTCCTGCCTCCATGCCTGCTTTATGTGCCGGGGAATTCTCGTAAGGCTCGGCGATTTCAACATAATCTTCTCGTTTGTGAATAACCGCTCCAATTCCACCATATTGTCCGGTTGTCATATATTTGTAATCTTCCATCTTTGATTCCGGAATATATACGGTATATGGATCCAAATCTGCCAGCATCTTATCAATGGCTTTTTTCATGATTTTTCCATGTTGGATATCTTCCACATAATTTGCATTCAGGCTTTTATATATTTCAATGAAAATCTCTATGTTTTTCATCATCTCAAAATCACTTTCACTCTGTGATTTAACGGTTTTAGTGAAACTGAAAACACTAAAGATGATTATAATAATGATAAAATATATTTTACGCATTCTTTTGGTTATTTAAATTGTTTTTTAAACGAATAATCATTGCGATTATTTTACTTTCTATCTCTTGATAGGAAAGAATTTCATTCGCAGTATATATAATTGAAATGTGCATTTCAAAAGGAGACTTTTCTAATAATTTGATTAATTCTTCTTTGTTTTTTCGGTAAGCTTCTCTGATAAGCCTTTTGGCTTTATTTCTATCGACGGCTTTTTTAAGTTTTTTTTTTGATGCGCCAATGACAAGACGGGGAAAGGCGTCTTTAACATCCTGCACTTCTTCGCATTTCCAATGCACCAAAATGGGATACATTAAAAAGGAATGACCTTTCAGATATAAGTCTTCGATTTTCTTTTTATGCGTTAAACGCTCTTTCTTGGAGAAGGTATTTCTTGCTTGCAAGAGAATTATTTTGTTGGTTGCTTAGTCTTTTTCTGCTTTTTTAAGTTTTTTTCCTGTTCTTCAATATAATCGGCAATAGCTTTGGTCATTGAAGGTGCTTTTTTTGTGGGCGCTTCAACGTTTAAAGTCAATTTAGCTTCCTTAATTGCTTTTTTAGTTGCTGGTCCAAATGCTGCAATTATAGTATCATTCTGTTTGAAATCAGGAAAATTTTGAAAAAGGGATTTAATACCTAGCGGGCTGTAGAACACGAGCATATCGTATGTAATGTCCTTTAAATCAGACAAATCACTACAAACCGTATTGTAAATTACTGCTTTTGAGTAATTAAAATGCGCCTTTTTAAACTGATCTTCAATTTCCTTTTTCATAATATCAGTACACAAAAGCAAGTATTTTTCTGTTTTGTGTTTCTGCATTAATTTAATCAAATCGCTAAAGTTTTTCCCTGCTGAAAAAACCTTTCGCTTACGATATTGGATATAGTTTTGCAAATAAAAAGCAATTGCTTCCGACACACAAAAATACTTCATAGTATCGGGTATTTCAATCCGTAATTCTTTTGCTAAACGGAAAAAATGGTCAACAGCATTTCGACTGCTCAGAATAATTGCAGTATGATCTAAAATGCTGACTTTTTGCTTTCTAAATTCTTTAGAGCTCACTCCTTCGACCTTAATGAATTTCCTAAAGTCCACCTTTAGTTTAAATTTATTGCTTAGCGCATAATAAGGTGACTTTTCAAAATCTGCCGGTTTGGGCTGCGAAACAAGAATGCTTTTTATTTTCAAGATTCAATTTTTTAGTTCAACTTCAGCCTGTTTATTCCACGAAATTAACCAGTACTACTTTCAATAAAATCAGTAATGGTAAAATTTCAACGCTGCAAAAATACAAAATAATATGGAACAACGAAAAACTTAGCACTCTTTTAGAAAGAATAATTTTTCGGATAAAACTATAAATTGATAAGCTAAAAAGCAAAATCAAGGCAATATAAACAAAAACTTGGTGTTGGTTATATGCAATAAAAAAATTAAAAGGAATAAGTAAAACTCCTATAATCAACTGCATAAATAATGTATTTTTC
>CAZJZP010000150.1:0-6140 GCA_964550505.1 uncultured Prolixibacteraceae bacterium
AAAGCCCATAGCGAAGCTTTGAGGCTTGTTTTTTAGACTTCGGAGCCGAACAGGATCATTTTTAAATAATCCTGAATTCAAATGCAATTTGCAAGCGTTTAGGAAAATAAAAAGCCCAAAGCGAAGCTTTCATAGAATAATCATAATCTAAAATAGTCTTAACGGTGATACAAAAAAAAATCCTATCTTTAAGAAATAAATCTTATTCTACAGCATTAAAACAATTGTGTTAGATGACATTGTTAATTTATTGTATATATTTGCCTTTCAATTAAAAGATTAGTAATAGAAACTAAAAGATGAAATTATGATGAGTAGTAAAATTATAAAAAACTCAAGAAATACGGAAAATGCACCAATAAATGATTTTTCCACACAAAGTGTAGCTTTTTCTCATTACAATAATATTTCAGCTCAATTACCTCTAGATGCTAAAACTGGTAAAATTGTAGCTGGTGGAATTAAGGAGCAAGCAAAGCAGTGCTTAGGAAATATTAAAGCAATTGTAGAGAGTATCGACCATACGATGTCTGATGTTGTTAGGATTAATGTGTACCTTAAGAATATTATGGATATTGACGCTGTGGACGAAATTTATACAGCCTTTTTCCAAAACTATCTTCCTACACGTACGACACTTGCAGTAGCAGCTTTACCAATGCATGCTTTGGTACAAATGGATGCAGTTGTTTCAAACGGTGAAGGGACACATCCACAAGAGCCATGTGATTTAGTAAAACTTGTAAGAAACACAGAAAACGCTCCAAAAAGCGCCGTATCAACACAAACTGTAGCTTTTTCTCATTATAATCATATTTCAGCTCAATTACCAATCGATCCTAAAACTGGGAATATTGTTGTTGGAGGTGTAAAAGAGCAAGCTGCGCAGTGCCTGAAAAACATCAATGGGATTATGGAAAGTATCAACGTTCCCTTTGACGACATAGTTAAAATAAACATCCACCTTACAAATCTCTCTGATATTGAAGCCGTAAATGAAGTTTATACAAGATTCTTCCCAGACTCTTCTATCGCCAGAACTCTAGGTTATTTTCCTGCGCGCTCAGTAGTTGTAGCTGAAGCCTTACCCATGCGCCATGGTACAAATTGATGCAACGGTATCACACGGAGATGGAACCCCGCCACAAGCTGTTGAAGACAGGCATGGGATTGTTATCAGACCAAATAATACAGAAAATGCGCCAATAAATCCCCTGTCTACACAAACTGTAGCCTTTTCTCATTATAACAATATTTCGGCTCAATTACCTATAGACCTTAAAACTGCTATACTTGTAGCTGGTGGTGCAAAAGAGCAGGCTGAACAGTGCTTGAAAAACATCAAGACAATTGTAGAAAGCATTGGCCACGTGATGGACGATGTAGTTAAAATCAATATCCAGCTTAAAAATATCGCAGATATTGATGCTGTAAACCAAGTTTACACGAGCTTCTTTAAAGGCGATCTTCCTGCCAGAACAGTAATTGGTGTTTCAGCAATCCCTATGGATGCTTTAGTACAAATTGATGCAATTATTTCTAATGCTGAAGGTACACTTCCCGCCTAAGAGGGAGGTTTCAAAAAACTTCCACTAATAATATATTGGAAAGATTGTTGTTCAAAGTTTATTCACGAAATTGTTTTATTCCAAAGAACTTCATAAACTCTCTTTGCTTATTAACAATGCAAAAATCCCACAAATACACAAATAGAAAACGAATATTTGTGCTTTCATGGCAAGAAAATACAAAAAGCTATGAATTTCTAACCAAAAAAATCCTATCTTTGAGAAAAAATTGCTAATTTAGTGGTGCTTTTAGGCGGGCTGCTGTTGGTAGTGCATTTAAAATAAATAGAATATCAATGAAATAATATGTCCTAATAGTAAAAGGGATAAAATAAATGTTGAATAAGGATGACATATTAAGTATAGTAGGTTCTGGTGAGGGATACAATGCCGAGTTTAAAGAACGTGTTCCCAATAAACTCAAAGAACTGTCAGAAGAAATTTGCGCCTTTGCAAACGCTGCCGGTGGTGTATTGCTTTTGGGTGTGGATGATCAGAATGTTATTCAAGGAATTCCCATTGATAACGGCAAGTTATCTGCCATTCAAAATTCACTGAATGAAATCAATCCACATTTGCCAACTGACATTTACAAAGTAGAGGTTGACAGCAAAATCGTTTTGGTGATTGAGGTAAACTCAGGTGCGCAAAAGCCTTATGCATTATCAGGTGCAATTTATGTTCGTCAAGGTCCTAATTCACAGAAATTGACATCAGTAGAACAAATGCGGGAATTTTTTCAGCAAGCCGAGCGCATCTATTTTGATGAAGCACCTTGTACAGATTTTAATTTAACTAAAGACATTGATCAAAGTTGGTTTGAAGAATTCCGGTCAAGAAGCAGATTGTCGTCTGATGTAAGTAGGAATCAAATCATCAATAACTTGAAACTTTTGCTGCCTGATGGTAACGTTAAAAATGGGGCAGTATTGTTTATGGGGACTCAGCCAGAGCAATTTATTGAAACTGCTGTTATACGATGTACCGCATTTGAAAGCACAACTAAAACGCAGATAATAGATGACAAAATTTGGAAAGGTCCATTGTTCAAACAATACGAGCAAGCCATGAATTGGTTGCGAGATAAATTAAATATTCGATACGAAATAGAAGGAAGCGGTCCGAGAAAAGAAATATGGGAAATTCCTGAAACTGCCTTAAAAGAAGCTGTTATCAATTCTTTGTCTCATCGCGATTATTACGATAAAGGAGCGAGAATTAATATTGAGTTTTATAATGATAGGGTTGAAATTAGCAATCCAGGAGGATTGAGTAATGCTGTACCCATATCAGAGTTTGGGAACAAAAGCCACAGTCGTAACCCACTTGTTTTTGGATTGTTTGAACGTATTGATATGGTGGAGCAGGTAGGCTCGGGCATTGGCAGAATTACTGATGAAATGGCTAAAGCCGGACTTGCTGTTCCCGTATTTAGAACAGAGGGTATGTTTACTGTGGTTTTGAGAAGACCCAAACGTTCGGGGAAAACTGTGGAAGAAACTGTGGAAGAAACTGTGGAAGAAACTGTGGAAGAAACTGTGGAAGTCATTCTAAATGCTATGATTGCAAATCCTAAAATAACAGCAAAAGAACTACAAGATAAAACAGCTCTTTCCAGAAGAGGTGTAGAATACCACATTGACAAATTAAAAAAAGAAAATAAAATACAACGGATAGGATCAACAAAGGGAGGAACTTGGAAGGTTTTGATTTGAAAACAGAAAAAATAATTAGAAAATACATCAGCTTATCATTTCCTTATTTTAGCTTAATACAACGAATAAATCCATTAAAATCAGCTATTTGTATTACTATGATGGAATAATAATAATCTAAATGCGTTTTCATGGGTTAACAAAAACAACCAAAGTAAGGCTTCTTAATAAATATACATTATAATTCTTGTCCCTATCTTAACAAACTTAGCTTGCCTTTTAACGCTACCTCTTCGCCATTGGTCAGTACAGCATCCAGCGTCCAGTAATAAACACCAACAGCACAGGCTTGTCCTTTAGTTTCGCCATTCCATGCAATACTTGTATTATCCGTTTCAAACATAACTTCACCCCAGCGGTTAAACACACTAAAAGACAGTGTTTCTACATGCTCGCTACCTTCTAGTAATAAGATGTCGTGCACACCATCAGCGTTAGGAGTGAAGGAGCTAGGTACAGAAATGATAGAGCTAGAGTCGTTTTCTTCTTCTATATTCGTTTGTCCGAAGCTTTGAAAGCAAAGCAAGGAGATAAAAATGATGATGATGCTGTGTTTTTTCATAGATTTTGTATTTGAATCTAATGTCAAAAATACATATTTTTTCTTAGTTAAAAACTAAGATTTATTTCATTCGAAGCTACAACCGAACAAAGCTAACTCGTGAACTCTATTGAAATAAAACAATTAGGTGAATAAAGTTCGAACAACAAGTAGAAAAATACACATTATTCCAATACAATCCGCTCCACAGCAACAGCATCAGCAGTAAATACTTTCACAAAATAAACTCCTTTGCTAAAGGCTGAGATGTCAATATCATAAACATCGTTTGATAAAAGCTGTTCATAAACCACTTTCCCTGTAATATCTACAACTTCCACTCGCTGCATATTTTTACATTCAATGCTAATCTTTCCTTTTGTTGGGTTTGGGTAAATAAATAATGATAAATTACTTTCTTGTTCGTTTAAACCAATAAAAAGACAACAAATGGAAGTATCAACACAAATTCCATCATCAACGATTACAGCATAGTTTCCAGTAACAGTAGGAGTGAAAATTTGGTTTGTATCTCCTATTATTGGTAAATAACTATTGTTACAATCTATCCATTGATAGCTTGCTCCTGAGAGGTTAGCTGTTAATGTGTTTCCATTTTGTGTGACAGATACATCAACTGTTTCGATTGTAAGATCTATTGTTATTACTGAATCACATCCCGCAGTATTTGGGATGGTATCTGTATATGTACCAGAGCTTGTCCATGTATAATTACCACTAGGCGATATGTATATATCGCATGCTGATAGTGTGATTGTAGAGTAACTCTTACAACTAAATAATTTGACTTGACCAGCATTAGTAGTTGCACCCTCCGTGGCTCCAATAGCCACAACGGATCCGTCAGCGCTTAAACTTACGGAATGACCAAAGTAATCATAAGCCGCAACTCCGTCTATATCAATACCTATTTGTGTCCAAGTTCCAGCATTATTTTTATATACTCTTACATGTCCTGTTTCAGCAGCATTAGCATCATTCAAAGGAGCTCCAATTGCTACTACAGATCCATCAGCACATAAACTAACAGACCATCCAGAATTATCACCAGCTGCTTCTCCGTCTATATCACTGCCTATCTGTGTCCAAGTTCCTGCATTGTTTTGATATACTCTGACATGACCTGCTTCTGAGCCATTTCCACCATTAAGTCGAGCACCAATTGCCACTACAGATCCATCAGCACTTAAACTTACTGAATTTCCAGAGAAATCCCAAGCCGCCTCACCGTCTATATCACTGCCTACCTGTGTCCAAGTTCCAGCATTGTTTTGATAAATCCTTACATGTCCTGCACGCATACCATTAGCACAATTCCAATAGGCCCCAATTGCCACCACAGATCCATCAGTATTTAAACATATTGAGTTGCCAAATCTGTCGTTTGCTGTTTCTCCGTCAATGTCTGAACCTATTTGTGTCCATGTTCCACTGATATTTTCATAAATACGAACATGACCAGCATCAGAGCCGTTTCCGTCATTATAATGCGCCCCAACAGCCACTACTGAGCCGTCGGAACTTAAGCTGACGGAGCAGCCAGATTCGTCGCTTGCTGCTTCTCCGTCAATATCAGCTCCTATTTGTGTCCATGTTCCGCTGATATTTTCATAAATACGAACATGACCGGCATCACTTCCATTCCCGTCATTTGTAAGAGCTCCAATTGCCACAACAGATCCATCAGCACTTAAGCTTACTGTCCAGCCAGAGTAATCCCAAGCTGCTTCACCGTCTATATCACTGCCTATCTGTGTCCAAGTCCCTGCATTGTTTTGATATACCCTTACATGTCCTGCACGCATCCCACTACCATTATTCCAAAAAGCCCCAATTGCTACTACTGATGCATCATCACTTAAACTTACGGAACAGCCAGAATAATCATATTGTGATTCTCCGTCAATATCATTTCCTATTTGTGTCCATTGTGCGTTTGCAATTGTGCTTGCAATTAGCATTATAGCTAATAGAAGCATTTGCCTAATGTAAGCATTTTTCATAACTTATTTGTTTAAAAATTTATTCTAAAAAATTAGTGCTTTTTTATTTTCACCACAAAGATAAAAAAAAATAACAACATAATCCCACAAGAGATTTTTGTTTTAGCAGTATTCGGTTTTGTATGCTTACAATTTGTCTTAGCTACAACCGAACAAAGCGAGCTCATGAACACTATTGAAATAAAACAATTAGGTGAATAAACTTCGAACAACGGGGAAACTTACATATAAGTATGATAGAAAAATACACATTATTCCAATACAATCCGCTCCACAGCAACAGCATCAGCAG
>CAZJZP010000150.1:6240-6382 GCA_964550505.1 uncultured Prolixibacteraceae bacterium
TTGTAAGATCTATTGTTATTACTGAATCACATCCCGCAGTATTTGGGATGGTATCCATATATGTTCCCGACTGTGTCCATAAATAATTTCCACTTGGAGAAGTATAATTATCACATGAACTAATAGTTAAAACAGACGAAGA
>CAZJZP010000151.1:0-6378 GCA_964550505.1 uncultured Prolixibacteraceae bacterium
TTTGATTTGTATCTTTACCTCCTAAATTATACATCTATGGGTTTAATAGAAGATTTTAAGAAAAAAGGGAATTGGCTCTTTAAAAAAAGAAGCTTTATTCCTATCTTCCTCTATATCATTGCAGCTATTTCTCTTTTTCTGACAGATAAAGAAGTCGTTGATTTTCAAAATATTTATTGGATGATTGGATGTCTTTCTATAAGTTTTATCGGCTTAATTATCCGAATTATTACTGTTGGATTAACGCCAAAAGGAACTTCAGGAAGAAATACTTCCAGCGGACAGGTCGCCGAACAACTTAACACCAAAGGGATTTATTCTGTTGTTCGTCATCCGCTTTATCTGGGGAATTTTTTGATGTGGTTAGGACTGATTATTTATGTTGGAATACCTGAATTTATCATCTTTGCTGTTTTCTTTTTTTGGATTTATTATGAACGGATTATGTTTGCCGAAGAGGAATTTATTCGCAATAAATTTGGTCAATCTTTTGTTGAATGGTCTGAGAAAACTCCTGCCTTTATTCCTTCTTTCAAAAATCATGTAAAAAGCGATCTTGATTTTTCATGGAAATCTGTGTTAAGAAGAGAATACAGCGGATTTTTTGCCACCTTCTTTTCTTTTATCTTAATCAATTTTCTAAAAAAATATTTCTATTTTGAGGAGTATATTCCCAATTACTTTTGGATTTATGCAACCGCAATTGCCTTTGTGATTTTTATCACTTTGCGAAGTCTAAAAAAATACACTAAAGTGCTTCATACAGAAGACAGGGATTAATCTTCTTTCAATGCCATTGCCAAATAATCAATGATATGCATAAACTTGATATTGGTATCGGGATTGGATGCTCTCAAATGATACAAACAGGATAAATCGGTTCCCAAAATATAATCAACTGCGGCTTGCTTTTGTATCAAGTTTTCTCCCATTTCCATTGCAGCTTCTCTATTGTGAAATGAAAAACCTCCGCCATTACCACAGCAAGCTTCAGCATCTTCCATTTCTACGATTTTTGTGCCCTCAATACTTTCAAGTAGTTTTCGCAAATTATGAGACGTGCCGTATTTACGCTCCGAACAACCCAAGTGGATGGAGACAATAGCAGAAAAAGAAAAATGCAGTTTCGAAATATCTTCCTGATTTACAACATAATCCGTAAACTCAAAAACCGTTTTTTGTAATTGTTTAAATTCATTATGAAAGGCTGTATTGTTGAAAAGCTTGGTGTAATCATTGCGAATAAAAGCAGCATGTTGTGCTGAAGGAACAATAACCGCCCTGTCGTTATTAAATTCTCTTATGAATTTTTCTCCAATTTTTTTAGCATCATCCAGGTATCCGTTTTGGTATAATTCAAAGCCTGATGATGTTTGTTCTATCGGATAATTTGCCGCAATATCCATCCTTTCCAGAATATAAATCATATTCCAAACAGTTTTAGGACTGAAACTGTCCATAAATAATGGTATGTGGATATCGACAATCATTTTGACAATAATACTAATTAAAGAAAGCATATCTACTATAAAAGCAAAATATTTATCTACCTAAATTTGTTAATAAAATGATTTACACTAAAATGGCTTGTCGCAATGCTTATTTCTTATTTTTGCAGAAAAAAGTGAAAAAATATACTAGTGTTTTCTTTGATTTGGACAGAACATTATGGGATTTAGAAAAAAATGCCCTCCTTTGCTTAGAAGAAATATATCACGAAAACAATCTTCACGAAAAAGGCATCCCTTCTTTTGAGGCTTTTCATACTGTGTATAAAAACATCAACAATTTACTCTGGGCTGCATATCGAAAAGATGAAATTAAGAAAGAAAAACTCCGAACAGAGCGTTTTAAATTAAGCTTACAGCATTTTCGTATTTCAAACGATATTCTCGCGAACAAAATGGGTGATGAATATGTCAATAATAGTCCTAAAAAAACAGCATTATTTCCGCATAGCAAAGAAATTCTGGATTATTTGAGCAAAAAATACAGCTTATTTATTATTACCAACGGTTTTAAGGAAGTTCAATATAAAAAGTTGCAGAATGCAGCAATAGCAAAGTATTTTAAGCATGTTTTTGTATCTGAAGAAATTGGAGCGATGAAACCTCACCCTTTTATATTCAAAGAAACGCTGCGTTTGAGTAATTCTTCAGCTGATAATAGCATTATGATTGGTGATGATTTTGCCGTGGATATACTTGGTGCTAAAGCAGTTGGAATAGATCAAATCTATTTTAATCCTGATAACGAAATACAAAAAGAAAGTGCAACTTATGAAATAAAATTCCTAAAAGAAATTTTCGATATTTTATAAACTAATTTTTGCCAAAACACTTTTCCCACCCTTCAGTTTGTCTCCGATTTTCACCTTTATTTCAGCATCAAGAGGAAGAAGAATATCCAATCGACTACCAAACATAATTATTCCTGATTCACTTCCCTGCTGAACAATATCACCTTCTTTTGGATAGAAAACAATTCTTCTGGCAACAGCTCCAGCGATTTGTCGGTACAATAATTTTCTCCCGTTTTTACCCTTTATAACGCATATAAACATCTCATTTTCCAAGGAAGATTTAGGATTTCTGGCAAGAAGATATTTTCCAGGCTGGTATTTTGTCTGACATACTTCTCCACTTATCGGATACCAATTAATGTGGATATTGTAAATGGACATAAATACGGAAATCTGAATGCGTTTTTCTTTAAAAAAACTTTTTTCATCCACTTCTTCCACCGCAGCAACTACTCCATCTGCGGGCGAAACAACAACTTCTTCATTATTTACAAAGATTCTTTTTATCGGACGACGGAAAAAACGGATTATCATCAATAAAAAAACTAATGAAAAAACAGCAATGATGCTTTGCAAAAGGAGTATGCTTGTTAAAAACAAAAATCCCAGATTCAGCAAGACTAAAATAAGAATACTGAGCAAAATAACTGGAATTCCTTTTTTATGTATTATTTTCATTAGTAAACAAAGATATTAAAAATCAAATCAAAGATAAGAAGAACTGGAATAATAAATAAAAAACTATCAAATCTATCCAATATTCCCCCGTGACCTGGCAAAATGGAAGAACTGTCTTTTACATTTGCTTTTCTTTTCAAAAAGGATTCAAAGAAATCACCAAAAGTCCCAAAAACAATAATAATTGTGGCAACTAGGGCATACTTCCATAAATCAGCCTCCTTAAAAACAGCATATCCGATAGCAGTAGCAATGCAAATGATTGCACCTCCAATTAAGCCTTCCCATGATTTTTTTGGTGAAATAGAAGGTTTTATTTTATGCTTTCCGAATAAAGTACCGAAAATATAAGCAAAACTATCGAAAATCCATATTAATGCAAATACAAACAATAGAATTTCATATCGATAATTCAAGATATCCGTCGCTTTTTTTCCATATAAAAAAAAGGCAGTAATAGCGAAAGGAAAAACGATATATAACAAGGCTAGGAATGCAGGAAAAAAGAACCGTTTATCAATAAAAAAAGCTGTAATAACAATCACAAAGCTAACTGAATTCAAAATTAAGGAGCGAGAAAATGGGATTTCTATCGGAATAAACTTTGTACTTATGCTGAAAAAGAATGCAAGAGAAAGCAACATTTGTAAATAAACAAGCAGCTTTTTTTTAGCCGTAAAATGCATTTGAAAAAACTCCCAAACAGCAATACTGCTATATACAAGCATAATTAATACAAAAAATAAAGGATGAATAAGTAGTGAAAGGATGATACTACTTATAAAAAGCACTCCGGTAATACTTCTGGTGAGAAGTGATTTATTGATCAGCCTCTTCAAAGCTTGTGTCTTCGATGATTTTTTTCACTTTGTCTTGGTCTTCTTCCAATACATACAATTCCACTTCTCCATCCATAACAGAAACTGTTTCTTTTTTATTAATTGTTTGATGTGGAATTCCTTCTTTTTCAAGAATACCACGAATAATTCTCATTTTGTAAATTTTCTGTGTAGTATAAGCTACTACCCAATTTTGCTTTTCTTGATTTTCCATTTTATTCATCTATTAGTATTACATAAATTTCTTTAGTGATAGCTGATTCTCCCATTTTAAGGAAGCTCAATAATGTGGGAAGTTTACCGTACTTATCCTTTAAGCTTTTCATTGCATCACTGATCTCATTAACAACAGACTGATAATCTGCGACAACAATCAAAGCTGCAATTTCCTTATAATCAGCAGAAAGTGTATTTGTTGCAATTGCAATACGAGCATCTCTAGCAACCAAAGCTTCGGCATCTACAACCCAAGCGTTAGCTTGAGACAGTATGTTTGGTGGAGTTTCTACTTGTAAAATTTTAGACTCTTCTCTTTGTATAAGCTCCCAATGATTTTCTTTCAATAATACTTGTAATATCTCTTCTGCTTCCTTTTTGGATTCCACATAAAAGAATTTACCTCCTTCTTCAACAAATTTCTTGGCAAAAACAACAGCAGCATCATCAGTAAATTCATTCAAAATATCGGTATCAAAATCGATGTCCTTAAATGGATTTAGTGGTTTATCCATCAAGGCATTTCTTATCATTTTCAGAATTTGTTCCTTGGTTGTTGTTTCCATTTCAGCAAATTATAATCGCTTAAAGATACAAAAATTATTTTTCTTCCTGCTGTTTATCCTCCAAATTGTCTGTTTCTGTATTCGTTATTTCTTCTTCTTTCTCTTTTTCCTCTGTTTTAGTTTCTGTTGTTTTTTCTGTTTTTTCATCTTCTTCATCAGAAGCTTTCTCGTAAGGACGCTTGCCAAAAATAGCTTCCACATCTTCGCGGAAGATAACCTCTTTTTCCAACAATATCGTGGCGAGTTTTATGAGTTTTTCTTTATTGTCTAAAAGAATTTTCTTTGCTCGGTTGTATGCGGACTCAACCAAAAGGCTAAGTTCTTTATCAATCACCTTTGCCGTATCTTCGCTATAAGGTTTGTGGAAAGAGTATTCTTGTTGCCCTGTAGAATCATAATAACTAATATTACCTATTTTTTTATTTAAACCAAAATAGGTTATCATAGAAAAAGCTTGTTTAGTAACCTTTTCCAAATCGTTTAATGCTCCTGTGGATATTTTTTTGAATATTATCTCTTCCGCAGCTCTTCCTCCGAGTGCAGCACAAAGTTCATCAAACATTTGATCGTAAGTTGTCAATTGTCGTTCTTCTGGCAAATACCAGGCAGCACCAAGGGCTTTTCCTCGGGGAACAATGGTAACTTTGAGCAAAGGATGCGCATGTTCTGTAAGCCAACTTACTGTTGCATGACCAGCTTCATGGAAAGCGATGGTTTTCTTTTCATCTTTTGAAATAATCTTACTTCGTTTTTCTAAGCCACCGATAATCCGGTCAACGGCATCAAGAAAATCCTGTTTCCCAATCGCTTTTTTATTGTTTCTAGCAGCTATCAAAGCGGCTTCATTACAAACATTAGCAATATCAGCACCTGAAAAACCAGGCGTTTGTTTTGCTAAAAAAGCTACATCCAAATCTTTATCAATTTTCAATGGTTTCAGATGTACTTTAAAAATTTCTTTTCTACCTTCTAAATCAGGTAATTCAACATGTATTTGTCTATCAAAACGACCAGCACGAAGCAAGGCTCTGTCTAAGATTTCTGCTCTGTTGGTTGCAGCCAAAATAATCACCCCCGCGTTGGTTGCAAAACCATCCATCTCTGTCAATAATTGATTAAGGGTGTTTTCACGCTCGTCGTTAGCTCCTGTCATAGAACTTCTTCCTCGCGACCTTCCTATTGCATCAATTTCATCTATAAACACAATACAAGGTGCTTTTTCTTTGGCTTGCTTGAATAAATCCCTAACTCTGGAAGCTCCAACTCCAACAAACATCTCCACAAAATCAGATCCTGAAAGAGAGAAGAACGGCACTTTTGCTTCGCCTGCCATAGCTTTTGCCAATAAGGTTTTTCCTGTTCCGGGAGGGCCAACCAATAATGCTCCTTTAGGGATTTTACCTCCTAATTGTGTGTATTTTTTAGGGTATTTAAGAAAATCTACGATTTCTTTTACCTCCATTTTGGCTTCTTCCAGTCCGGCAACATCATTAAAAGTAATATTTACACTGGATTTTTTGTCGAAAAGTTGCGCTTTGGATTTGCCAACATTGAATATTTGACTACCACCACCTCCTCCACGACTCATCATGCGCATAAAGAAAATCCATATTACCACAATAATTAAGATAGGAAATAACCAGGAAAGAGCATCTCCCCAGCTTCTACGATTCTCATAAACGATAGGAATATTAAGCTGTTCTTTACGCTGTCGGAGAATACGCTCTTTTTCAGCAGTAGTTTTCCCAATAGTATCAGCAGCAATAATTCGTTCTTT